>JABDMQ010000053.1 GCA_013001365.1 Flavobacteriaceae bacterium | reverse complement strand
CCGGAAGACCTAACCGATTGAGTTGAGAACACGACCGCATCACTTGGTTGACCTTCTCCGAATTCATGTAACGCTTCTAGATCAGCTTTATAGATACTTCGTCCATGCGTGCCTAAAAGAATATCTTCAGCTTCTGATTGAATGACTATATCATGCACCGCAACATTAGGTAACCCTTTACCAAAGGCTTCCCAATTTCCACCTTTATTAAAAGAGACAAAAGCGCCATTGTCCGTACCCACGTATAAAATATTTTCATTGTCCGGATCTTCCTTTATGACGTTAACTGGTGAAGCAGGTATGCCTGCACTAATGTTTTTCCAAGAGCTACCATAGTCATCACTCATATAAATATATACGGAGAAATCATCCCATCGATACCCATTCAAGCTTACATAAACCCGTGCCTTATTGTGCGAAGAAGCTATTACCCTACTAACCCAAAGGTCCTTTGGGAAAGTGTCCGAGATGCGTTCCCAACTTCCACCTGAATTCTCGGTAACGTTCACATAACCATCATCACTGCCTACATAGATCAATCCGAACTTAAAAGGTGATTCACTTATTGTCGTGATCGTACCATAGGCTACGTTGCCTTTTTTGCCACCTGTAGTCAGGTCGTTGCTTATGGCTTCCCAATCGTCTCCTTGATTCATGGATCTCATTAATTTATTACCTCCGAGATACAGGATATCTTGATTATGTGGTGACAACAAAATTGGCGTTTGCCAATTGAATCTGTATGGGCTTTCTCCCAATTCATGCTTCGGTTGAATATATTTGCGATTACCTGTATCGCGATTGATGCGATAATAGTTTCCGAATTGAAATCCTGTATAAACAATATTCGCATTACGAGAATCAATCTGAATCTGCATGCCATCGCCTCCCATGATACCTTCCCATGGATATTTACCACGAGCATGCCATGACTTGTCTTCACGAGCATTATGAGGTCCTGCCCAAACGCCATTGTCCTGCAATCCTCCATAAACATGATAAGGCTTCTGGTTGTCGACATTAATTGCGTAAAATTGACCTACTGAAGGCTGGTTTAGTTTTATCCAGTTCTCGCCATCATCATAGGTCATGTTCAATCCACCATCATTCCCATTTATCAAGTGGCCAGGCTTATTTGGATTGACCCATAAGGCTTGATGATCAGAATGTACATTTTCAGCATTGATCGATATAAAACTTTTACCCCCATCCTTTGACTTTAGTATAGGTACTCCCATTATGTAAATAGCATCTTTATCCTTTGCATCCACCCGAATTTCACCAAAATAATAACCGTAGCTATAATAAATGTCGTCGAGATAATCTTCGTGAGTCTTTGTCCAATTCGCACCACCATCATCACTCCTGTAGACCTCAGCACCTATAACTGGGGTATCGAATAACATGGAGTTGGCATTCTCAAGATACTTCGCAATATCTATGGGCTTTACATTTCTGCTTCGCACCATTTGTTTGACATTCTGTGCTCTATATTTTTCTTGGAAGCCATTTCTTTTAAGGAATCCATCTAGTTTTTTATCGTCAAGATTCAATAGTTCCGAAACACTCATGGTCTTGAAACTTTCTTTGGTCAACCCTTTGGAATCATCTTTCTTTTTATCATCAGGTCTACGGAATTGACTGTCGTGAAATGCATATACTGTATTATCATCATAAACAGCCAGTCCTATTCTGCCAACACCTTGACCCGCAGGGAATCCATTGGAACCTGTACTTATCTTGTTCCAAGTTTCTCCTGCATCAGTGCTTTTGTAAATATGTGAATTGTTACCACTACCATCAAAATTCCAAGCCTTACGATCCTTGGTCCATGATGCTGCGTACATGATATTGAAATTATTAGGAGAATGAGCCACATCAATGATTCCACTCATATCATCAACAAAAAGCTTCTGGGACCAAGTTTGACCTCCGTCATCTGTTTTATATATGCCGCGTTCATTATTAGGGGAATATAAATGTCCCGTAACGCCAATAATGACTTCATCTGGATTATCTGGATTAATGAGTATTCGTCCGATGTGATGTGAATCCGTAAGTCCGACATTGGTCCAAGTCTTGCCATTGTCTTTACTTTTAAGGATGCCAATACCAGAATATGAAGACCGCGATGAATTATTCTCACCTGTACCCACCCAAATCGTATGGTTTTTCCAATCTACTGCAATATCACCCACGTTTTGGGTTTCTGAAGAATCAAGAATCGGGATAAAAGTCGCACCGTTGTTGACCGTATGCCAAACACCTCCAGAGGCATATCCAACATAAAATTCTGCTGGATCCTCAGGATTGGCATCAATATCCACCACACGACCACTCATTATAGAAGGCCCAATATTGGTAAATGGTACATTCTTGACAAGGGAGTTTTCATGCATTGCCATTTTCTGCTTCAAGGCATCTTGAACGATTGACGAAGGCGTTGAATCTGGTTGGGCCATTAAAGAAATTGAACAAAATATTAGGGCAAAACAAAAAGAAGAAGCAGTTTTCATGAAATGGTTAGTTTAAGAGAACAAATTAGAGAAACTAGATAGTTATGCCAAGTAAATGAATTTTTTTTAACATTCTTATTATGGCAATTTTATATCGTATAAAATATATTTATGGCAATTTATTATATATAAATATGTGAATCTTTGAGCTAATTCGTTAAACTGTAAGAAAATTTATCTAAATTTAACACTTTACTAACTAATAAACTTTACTAAAATGGAAGATTTTTTAAGCTCAAACTTAACTTTGATTGTTCAGCTGGTAAGTGGTGCACTTGGTGGAAACATTGTAGGTAAACTCATGAAAAACCTCTCTTTAGGCACTTTATGGAATTCGGTCGCTGGTATAGTGGGTGGTGTCGGTGGCGGCAAGCTCCTCGAGATGCTGACTGGAGCAGAAGGTGCAGGTGAAGCGGTTGCAGCAGCAGCAGAGTCCGCTACTTCATCAGGATTCGATCTTGGCGGCACTTTAAAACAGGTTGCCGGAGGAGGTGTTGGTGGTGGTATCGTAATGGCAATAATTGGTGCTGTTAAAAATGCCATGAACAAAGGATGATGGAATTTTTATGACAATAAATTTAAAAGCAGCTTTCGGGCTGCTTTTTTTATGACTTGATTTTTTAAATCTTTATTTTTGGGTAAACTACTTCAACGATGAAATACCACTCTATAGACAACAAACTCTTTATCAAGAACCGCAAAAATTTCATGAAGGAAATGCAGCCCAAAAGTTTGGCTGTTTTCAATTCCAATGACATTTATCCAATTAGTGCTGACAGTACTTTGCCCTTTGAGCAGCATCGGGACATATTTTATTTAAGTGGCGTTGACCAAGAAGAGAGCATTTTGGTCCTATTCCCTGATTGTCCTAAAGCAAAGCATAGAGAATTCCTCTTCTTGAAGGAGACCAATGAACATATAGCAGTTTGGGAAGGTGAAAAACTAACCAAGGAAGCGGCTCTTAAAACAAGTGGTATCAAAACTGTGTATTGGCTTCAGGATATGGAGAAAATCATGTTCGAGCTCATGACCCAATGTGACACTATCTATATTAATACGAATGAGCATTACCGGGCTTCGGTCGAAACACAGACCAGGGAAGATAGATTCACAAAATGGTTGAAAGATAAATACCCTGCTCATTCGGTTGCTAAAAGTAATCCTATATTACAACGTCTAAGATCTGTTAAGGACCAAATAGAGATCGACCTCATTCAACAGGCTTGTAATATTACGGAGAAAGGATTTCGTCGCGTGCTGGATTTTGTTAAACCCGGGGTTTGGGAATTCGAGATAGAAGCTGAATACATGCATGAATTCTTGCGCAACAGATCCAAAAAGTTCGCATACACCCCAATTGTTGCATCTGGCAATAACGCTAATGTTTTGCATTACATTGAGAACAATCAACAGTGCAAAGCAGGAGACCTCATCCTTATGGACGTAGGCGCAGAATATGCCAATTACAGTAGTGACATGACGAGGACCATACCCGTTTCAGGCAAGTTCTCCAAACGCCAGAAAGAGGTCTATAACGCCGTGAATCGAGTTAAGGATGAGGCAACCAAGATGTTGGTTCCAGGCGCACTTTGGGAGCCCTATCATGTTGAGGTCGGTAAGCTGATGACATCAGAATTATTAGGGCTTAAACTCATAGACAAGACCGACGTAAAAAACGAGGACCCGGATTGGCCAGCCTATAAGAAATACTTCATGCATGGAACCTCCCATCATATGGGATTGGACACTCACGATTATGGGATCCTGACAGAGCCCATGAAAGCCAATATGGTTTTCACGGTCGAACCTGGCATCTATATCCCTGAAGAGGGATTTGGAATAAGGTTGGAAGATGACGTCGTGATTCAGGAAAA
>JABDMQ010000033.1 GCA_013001365.1 Flavobacteriaceae bacterium | reverse complement strand
GAGCAGTTCAAGTCTTGAATCTTGGAACAATATCAATGTGAACAGCACTTTAAGTCGAGATGAAATTTCAAGTGTATCATCTACTACATTTGTACAAGCAGTCTCTAATGCCGAATATCTTGAGTATTCATTTACTATTAGAGGAACCGCAATAGACCCAGCACTTACGCAGCTAAGATGTTATTGGGCAGGAAATACCGTTGGCGATTCCTATCAGGTTGGCGTTGCCATATCAGACGATAATTTTGTGACCTCGACAGTACTGAATCAAGACATTAACTTAGCACAAGTTCCTTCGGTTAATACTTACTATACACTCTACTCAGGGAACTATAACATGAAAAGAAATACAACCTATACATTGAGGGTGTACACCTATAATGTCAATACCGGGTCTTCTCCAAATAACTATTCCATTTGGGACGATTTCTTTGTACATGTTGGTAGTTCTCAGGCAAGAAACACAGATGGAGATGGGTTTTACGATCACCTTGACCTAGATAGTGACAATGACGGCATACCTGATAATATTGAAGCACAGACTACCATAGGCTATGTTGCTCCAAGCGGAACAGTGAATTCCTCAGGACCAGAAATTGGCCTTTGGGACAACTACGGAACTGGTCTTGATATAGTGAACACGGATAATATTGATGCTGTTGATTTATTAGATGCCGATTCTGACAATGATGGTACTCCAGATATCCAAGAAAATGGGATGGCAAATGTACTTTCAGGGTCCGATACTGATTCTGATGGCTTGGACAATAATTTTGAGGGTGCAAACCTGAACGACCCTACAGACATAAATGATGAAATAAATGACCCTACAGATTTAACGATCTTACCGGATTCAGATTCAGATCTTGGCGCCTTTGGCGATCTTGATTTCCGTGACGCTGTTTCCGGCGCAGTAGGTGCTTTGAATTTTGATGGGGTAGATGATTATTTTGAAGTACCTGTTTCTGTCATTAACAACTTAGATGAATACACTGTAAGTTTTTGGTTCAAACCTGAGTCGGTTCCAGTAAGCACAGTTCCTTCAGATAGAACATTCATTTTTGGCCAAAAGAATGTTTACGAAGTGACCATGCGTAATATTTCCGGTAATATTTATTTATTTTCCGGTCATTTCTATAATACCACTCAAGGCGGTGCTGTTGGTACGCAAATTGACTTTAACAATTGGATACATTACGCCGCAACCGTTGACCATAACAATAATATTTTAAGACACTACATAAATGGCCAAGATCAAGGTGGACAAGTGCTCTTCACTCCTAGAAACTTTAATGGAAATCCATTAAGAATTGGTTCAAAAAGAGACACACAGCCCGATCCTGACGAAGAGAATTTTCATGGCTGGATTGATGAAGTTAGAATATTTGATATGAAATTAACTCCAGATCAGATTCGCCGAATGGTTTATCAGGAAATCGAGAACAACACAGGTAACGTTCATGGATCTGTTATTGGAAAGGACATAGTCGACTCTACCACCGGAAATTCGATTCCTTGGACCAATCTCATTTCTCATTACCCAATGAACAATATAAGTGGCAACATCGTAAAGGATGAATCATTAAATTCAAATACCGCTGATTTATATAATATGTCTGGCTTTTTGCCACAAACTGCCCCTATGCCATATGAAACAATTGTAGATGGAGCATGGACCTCTGAAGCCACTTGGTTACATGGTAATGTCTGGGACATTGAGGATATTCCTAACAATAAGGACTGGAGCATCGTGCACATAAAGGACAACGTAACGACCAGCGATTCACATACACAACTCGGTATGTTCATCGATTCAGGCATGACCCTGGCTGTCAATGGTGACAATTCCATAACGAACAACTGGTACCTACAACTCGATGGGACCTTGGACCTTGCTGGCGACTCACAATTGGTACAGACAGAGAACAGCGACCTGGTCTCTTCTGCTTCCGGAAAGATACTACGGCGCCAAGAAGGCAATAACGATGTCCATTGGTACAACTACTGGACCTCTCCAGTGGGTGCCACCGGAGTTACCACATTGTCTGATAACAACGGGCCGACCAACAATACCAATAACAGTGCTTTCAACCTGGACATGCTAAAGGACGGATTAGGTACTGACATACAATTCACCTCGGCCTTCGATGAAGCTGGCAAGATCAGCAGAAGCTGGCTATACAACTTCCAGAACGGCATTACCTATTACGACTGGGTGAACATCGATGAAACAACAC
>JABDMQ010000022.1 GCA_013001365.1 Flavobacteriaceae bacterium | reverse complement strand
CTTTCCTTGCCACTGACAGAACAACCGAAACAAAGGAATTCCCCGTGTAGTGAAGACACCAAGATTACGATGCATGGGCAAGATGTACTCTTCATCTTCCATAGCCATGGTAACTCCAACAGAAATGGCCTCTTGGCCTATACCTGAAAACCACTTCGAGATCTTCCCTTGCCTTAGCAAAATAAGCATCTTTTCCTCGATCATCCTTGGCTTGAGCATGTTCTTGTAAAGACCAAGAAGTGTTTTCTTGCTCAAACTACCTTTATCATATTTCATTTTGGATTTCTTGCCTAAGGAAGTACTCATTAAATCAAAATTGTTGCAATCAAATGTAAATAAAATTTGGATGATGTATCCATGGATGGACTTCATTTTTTATATACTATGTATATTGAATTTTCGCTACATTTGTAGTAGAGCTTTTAAGACGTAGCATGAATAATATACCAAGTGTCGATCTCTCCGATTTTACATCTGGAGACCCTGATAGAAAACAGAAATTCGTCAATGAAATTGGGAAGGCTTATGAAGAGATAGGTTTCGTTGCATTGAAGAATCATTTCTTGGACCAGGAGCTTATTGATGACCTTTACAAGGAAGTCAAAGCTTTCTTCGATCTTCCTGTTGAAATCAAGAGAAGTTACGAAATTGAAGGACTTGGAGGTCAACGTGGCTATGTATCATTCGGTAAAGAGCATGCCAAGGGCAAGAAGGAAGGCGACCTTAAAGAGTTTTGGCATTTCGGGCAAATTCCCTCTCAAGATGCTAATTTACCTGAAGAATACCCAGAGAATGTCGAAGTAAAGGAGATTCCGAAATTCAATGAGACGGGAATGAAAGCCTATAGAATGCTGGAAAAGACAGGTATTTATGTGCTTCGTGCATTGGCCTTGTATATTGGCCTGGATGAAAACTATTTTGATTATTGGGCCAGCAATGGCAATAGTATCTTAAGGCCTATTCACTATCCTCCTATTCTAAATGAACCTCCTAAAGGGGCAGTGCGTGCAGGTGCTCATGGTGATATTAACTTGATCACTTTGTTAATGGGAGCTTCTGCAGGTGGATTGCAAGTATTGAGAAAAGATGGCGAATGGATCGATGCCATTCCTAATGAAGATGAACTGGTGATCAATGTTGGCGATATGTTGGAGCGACACACTAATAATAAGCTCTGCTCAACGATACATCGAGTTGTCAACCCTCCAAGAGAGGAATGGGGCAAACCAAGATATTCTATTCCGTTTTTCATGCACCCAAGAGGCGATATGAAATTGAATTGCCTGCCAGAATGCATAGATGACGACAATCCAAAGGCCTATGACGATATTACAGCAGGTGAATTCTTGCATGAGCGTTTGGTGGAAATCGGATTGCTTAAGAAGTAATATGGACTTACAAGACCAATTAAAGAACCTATTTCCAGATCACATTAGTACATCTGATGACAAGACTGATAAAGATGCTGACCCAGGCATTTGGATGCAAGACGATCCCATTATATGCAAGTTTGAAAAACGTAAAGGCAAACCCATTACGATTTTAGAAGGATATACCGGTGCAACAGAAGATTTCAAGGCGCTTGCCAAAGAACTCAAGACGAAGCTAAGTGTTGGTGGGAGTTTCAAGGATGACAAGATCATAATACAAGGAGATTATAGGGATAGGATCATGGCTATCTTAAAGGAAAAGGGATTCAATGTTAAACGTGTTGGAGGTTAAATGAAAAATAACAGTCTTCACATTACCAATGGCAGCAATCTCACAGATTTAATCCCTGAGATTGGATTAAACGGTGACATACTTACATGGAATGAGATGCTTTGTGAAGGCCCTACTCATTTTCAAATCGATAGCAAGAAGTTCTTAAAGGCAAGGGAATCATTCTTCAAGGATACCTATAATATTGATTTTGATGATTACAAGGCCAAGTTCATAAGTGAAATTGAAAAGTTGAATAATGACAAGGATTATTCAGAAATAGTGCTTTGGTTTGAATACGACCTTTTCTGTCATATAAACCTCATCGCAGCAATTTCGTTGTTATGGCAAAAGCAAATTGACATTCCCATTTATCTAGTTTGTAGTGGATGGGTAGATGGTGAGAAACAATTGAAAGGGCTTTCAGAATTAACACCTGAGCAACTTCTAGACCATTACAATAATAAAACCCTTCTTACAAAGGAAGATATTGATATTGCCCTAGACGTTTGGCGTATATATTGTGGCGATCATCATAATTCATTAAAACCCTATATAACGAGGCCATCCTCATTTAAATATCTCAGCAATTGCCTAAAGGCACATTTAAAACGCTTCCCTAATACGGAAAATGGATTATGTACCATTGAGAACAATATTCTTGCAATGATAGACCAGCGGGAGATCAAGACGATGAATCAATTAATGGGCTATGCGCTTACCTATCAAGGTTATTATGGATATGGCGACACTCAGATCCAACGTATAATAGACAAGCTAAAACTCTTTATTGATGACACTGGGGAAAGATTGGTACTCAATGACAAAGGACAGCTAGCATTACAGTTAAAATATAATTTCTCAAAAGAACTTGCCAATGACATGGCCTTCGGAGGTGTTGAGCGCTTGGATTATCAGTTTGATGACTCCCTGAACAAATTATTAAAGATCATGTAAATGGGAATCCAAGAATCTGAACTTATCCTCAATCCCGATGGTAGCGTCTATCATTTAAATCTCAAACCTGAAAACATAGCTGACACGATCATCTTTGTTGGGGACCAAGACCGTGTGGAGATGATCACAAAGCATTTCGACACCATTGATTTTTCAACCCAGAAAAGAGAATTCAAGACCCAGACCGGTCAGTACAATGGTGAAAGACTTTCTGTGCTTTCAACTGGTATAGGACCTGATAATATAGATATTGTGATGAATGAATTGGACGCCTTGGTCAATATAGATCTTTCAACAAGGAAGCCCAAAGAGCAGTTAAAAAGCTTGAATATAATAAGGGTAGGAACCTCAGGGTCCCTTCAAAGTGATGTTCCCATTGATTCGTTCGTAGCGAGCACACACGGATTGGACTTGAACGGAATGTTGCATTTTTATTTAGTCGATGAAATAAGCAATCCTGAAATTGAAGATGCTTTCATAAAATTCACGAATTGGAATTCAAACAAAGCGCGGCCAATTGTCATAGAAAACAGTAAGGACCTGGAAGAAAAGTTTACTAGTGATTTGACTTTTAAAGGCCTTACAGCAACAGCAGGTGGATTCTATGGTCCTCAAGGACGCGTCCTGCGATTGCCGTTACAAGATCCTGAACTCAATGTCAAGATGGACAGTTTTGATCATGATGGATTGAGAATAACTAATTTTGAAATGGAAACTTCCGTGATATATGGTCTTTCTAAACTTTTGGGACATAAGGCGCTTTCACTTAATGCCATTATTGCGAATCGACCGAACGGCACCTTCAGTAAAAATCCCAAAGAAACCGTTGAAAACCTTATAGAGTATACTTTATCAAAAATTGCATGATTCAATGACGACTATTAATATTGGTGGTGTACCTGAGCATTTTAATCTAGCTTGGTATCTAACTCTAAGGAATGGAGAATACAAAAGAGAAGGCATTAATTTGCGGTGGAAGGACTTCTTTGGAGGTACTGGCCAAATGAACAAGGCACTGAGAGACAAGGAAATAGATATGGCCGTAATACTCACTGAAGGTATCATTAAAGATATAATTGATGGTAATCCATGCAAGATCGTTCAAACTTTTGTGAATTCTTCATTACAATGGGGAATTCATGTTGCCAAGGATTCCAAATATCATGATATCGATCAGCTTAAAGGAACAAAAGCAGCAATTAGCAGATTTGGTTCTGGGTCTCATTTAATGGCTTACATCAATGCCAAGAATAATGGCTGGGACCTTGAGAAAGACTTGAAATTCGAAGTCATTAAAAATCTTGCAGGAGCGGTTGAAGGTTTATCAAATGGAGTGGCAGATTATTTTATGTGGGAAAAATATACGACCCAACCCTTTGTCGACAATGGAACATTTAGGAGAATCGGCGTTTGCCCTACACCGTGGCCCTGTTTTGTCGTAGCTGTTAGAGAAGATGTGTTGGACAAAAACTTAGATGATATCAAGACGATAATGGAAATCATCAATACTACCACACGAGAATTCAAGCATATACCTTCTATAGATACTACAATTGCCAATAGGTATGATCTAGAATTGGAAGATGTGCAAGAGTGGTTAAGTATGACAGAATGGTCACAAGAGTTAATGAACAAGAAGCAGTTTGTTGAAATTCAAGATCACCTTTTGGAGCTCAATCTAATACCAAGGATTGCTGAATATGAATTTCTTACATTTAAAATGTAGGGTATTTCTTATTTATTTGTAGTATTATCTTGTATTTCTACCCTTAATCGACTAAAAATTAGGCTTTATCGGATATTTTTCTATAAATTTGGCGCAACCTAAAGATATTTTTAACATCTTTGTAATAAGAAACAACCTACAGAATTATGATTTTAACAATTACTATTGTATTAGGATCTCTAATAACTCTAAATTTCTTACTACTTTTTTTTAGCTGTAATTCTACTAAAAAGCCTCAAAAAGAAAACACACAACCTAAAGTTATAAACAAGCCTATTACCACTCAAGAGGTTCCAGCCCAACTTGCTCCAACAGGGAGTTAGTCTTGCTGAAATGCTTGTTGCCAAACCACAATCCTCTATTTGCACTTAATGGCGAAGGATGACCACTCGTCAATACGAAATGCTTACTTTCATTTATTAGTGTCGATTTCTTTTTAGCAAACCCTCCCCAGAGTAAAAACACGATATTTTCTTTTTTATCCGAGATTGTTTGGATAATAGCATCTGTAAAGATTTCCCAACCTTTTCCTTGATGGCTGCCAGCATTATTTGCCCTGACTGTCAGTGTTGCATTAAGTAACATAACGCCTTGGTCTGCCCATTTTTCCAGGTTTCCAGTATTAGGATAAGGAATTCCTAGATCGTTTTCTACCTCCTTGAAAATATTGGTTAATGAAGGCGGGTGAGGAATGTCATCGTTTACAGAAAAGCAAAGACCATTGGCCTGTCCAACACCATGATAAGGATCTTGACCAATAATAACGACTTTTAATTTATCAAATGGACAATGATCGAATGCCGCGAAGATCTGCTTCCCTGGCGGATAGCAGGTATGCTCTGAATAGTCTTGCTTTACAAAACTTGTTAGTAACTTGAAATAGGGCTTTTCAAATTCGGGTTGTAAATGCTCTTTCCAACTCTGATGGATATCGACGTTCATAGACTTCTAAAATAATACAATTGCGTGAAATTGCTTGATAAAAGGCTAAGCGATTCCATTGATTTACTTGCTCAAAAAACCTAACTTCGTTAACTACTGATATAGACAATTAAAAAAGTCCATATTATAACATTGAAGCACATTCAGCTAAAGCTGACCAAAATTTCTACGTGCTTCGCACTCTCGACCTTAATATGTAACTTTGCATTCTTGTAGCAAAGCATGATTAGAATTCACGAAAAAACACTAACGGACCTGGAATTCCCAATGGTACTTGATCAAGTTTCTGAATATTGCATTTCAGATCTTGGTAAAGAAGCTACGCTTTTAATTCAACCATATTCGCAATCAGAAGAAATCATTCATGCCTTGCAAGAATGCAACGAATATGTTGCTTCTTTTGAGAATGAGAACAGGATACCCAATCATGGGTTTCCAGATATTTCGAAAGAGCTCAAACTCTTGAATGTTGAGAATACCGTTCTTGAACTAGAGAGTTTTCGGAGAATTCAAGACATAAGTCTAACGATAAATAGCCTGATCAAGTTCTTTGAAAAATTCAAGGAGTACTATCCTGTCTTGAATGAACGTGCTTCGCAGATCGAAGTCACAGAGCATATCATAAATGAAGTTGACAACATCATCAATAGATTTGGCGAAGTCAAGGACAATGCGTCAGAGGAGTTGTTGCGGATCCGTAAAATGATTAATGGGCTCAAGGGCAAGATCAATCAAAGTTTTACAATTGCACTTAATACCTATCATAACCTAGAATATCTTGACGACATTCGTGAGTCGGTTGTTGACAATCGTCGTGTTCTTGCAGTGCGGTCCATGTATAGAAGGAAGGTAAAAGGTGCCATAATGGGTGGTAGCAAAACTGGTAGTATCGTTTATATTGAACCAGAAGTAACGCTTAGTCAAACTCGAGAGCTGAACAATCTACTTTATGAAGAGCAAGAGGAGGTCAATAGGATACTAAAAGACCTGACTGAATTCATAAGGCCTTCCCTCCCATTGTTAAGTCAATATCAAGATTATCTGGTCAAATTGGATGTTATTTCGGCAAAGGCCAAATATGCGCGTTCCATGAATGCTATCATGCCTGAAATCAATTCCGAACGACGATTGTTTATCAGGGATGCCTTTCACCCACTCTTGTATTTAACGAACAAGGACCAAGGCATCAAGACGTTTCCACAAACCATCGAGATGACCAATGATAATCGCATTATTGTGATTTCTGGACCCAATGCTGGTGGTAAAAGCATTACCCTGAAGACAGTGGGTCTATTACAAGTCATGTTGCAAAGCGGACTTTTAGTGCCTGTTCATGAACGTAGCTCCATGTGTTTTTTCCAGAACATACTCAGTGATATTGGTGATAATCAGTCTATTGAGAACCATTTAAGCACGTATAGTTATCGTTTGAAACAAATGAACTATTTCTTGAAGAAGTGCAACGAACGCACCTTGTTCTTGATCGATGAATTTGGCACAGGTAGTGATCCGGAGTTAGGTGGTGCCTTGGCCGAAACATTTCTTGAGGTATTTTATGAAAGAAAGGCATTTGGTATTATCACAACACATTATTCCAATCTCAAGTTATTGGCCAACGAATTGCCCAATATGCAAAATGCCAATATGTTATTCGATAACAAGACCCTTGAGCCATTGTTCAAACTAGTTCTTGGCCAAGCAGGTAGTTCGTTCACATTTGAAGTAGCACAGAAGAATGGAATTCCCTATAGCTTGATAAATAGGTCCAAGAAGAAAATAGAGCGTGGGAAGGTCCGTTTTGATAAAACGATTGCAAAACTCCAAAGGGAACGCTCCAAACTTGAAAAAACTGAACGGTCCTTGAAGGTCAACGAGCAGAAGAAGCTCTTGGAAACAGATAAACTGGAGGCCATTAATGCACGAATGCAAAAAAAGTTAGAAAGCTATCAAGAATTGTATGATAGTAATCAAAGATTGATCAGGCTAGGTAGAAAAGTAAATGATGCAGCTGAGAATTTTTTCATCAACAAAAGAAAAAGGAATTTGCTGGAAGAGTTGTTCAAGATAGTTCAAATAGAGAACTCAAAACGAAAAAAGCAATCTGCCAAGCAGATAAAAGCCGAAAGAGCCAAGGAAGCCCAAATAATAAAAGAGGCAGAACAAAAAGTCAATGCCATAAGGAAAAAGAAGAAGGCCAAGAAAGCACAGGAGAAAGAAGTTACGAAGAAACCAAGACCAATTCTTAAGATCGGTGATCGTGTGCGTATGTTTGATGGTAAGGCCATAGGAAGCATTGATACTATCGAAAAAGACAAAGCTGTTGTTAATTATGGTATGTTTACGACCAATGTTAGTGTTGACCTATTAGAACTGGTAGAAGCAAAATGAAAGATTTACCTAAGCATAAGAAATTGGTTCTTTTCGATGGCGTTTGCAACCTTTGCAATGCGTCTATCCTTTATATAATCAAGCACGATAAAAAGGATATGTTTCGTTTTGCTCCTTTGCAATCTGAAGTTGGTAAATCAGTTATAGAAAAACATGAAATAGATTCCGCCAAGATGGATTCTATAATCTTGTATTCTCAAGAAAAAGGGATAAGCCATAAATCTTCTGCAGCATTAAGAATTGCCAAAGACCTAGGCTTCCCAAGAAACCTAATGGGTGTGTTTTTTATTGTCCCGACCTTCATTAGGAATTGGGTTTATGATTACATCGCTAAAAATCGTTACAAATGGTATGGCAAGAAAGATGAATGCATGATTCCTACTCCTGATCTTCAAGAAAAATTCATGCAATAAAAAAAACCCTAGGTCTTAGCATAGACCCAGGGTTACCAAAAACTTAATCGAAAAAAATTAACTTAGGGTTTAATGATTTCATGCGATCCCCTGTTACTACCTATAACCACTTCTAGGTAATAAGTGCCAGCAGGAAGAAACGATATATTGATTTTATTGTTTTCAATAATCGTTCCTCTAGCTGAGAAGATTTCTTCTTGGTGGGAATTGTATATATTGATGTAATCTATTTTATCTGATGCGTTGAATTGCACATCTCCACTAACCATATTGCTAGTTATATCAAACATTTCCAGTTCTGTAGCATCTGTATCCAACGATTCAAAATCATTAATATCTTCTACAATTGATGCCGTATAGTTTTCAGTGAAGTTCTGTGAGAAACCCAAGCTGAAAGTAAAAAAGGCTGCTATTAGAATGATATTTTTCATGATATTCAATTCAAGTAATACTATGATTACAATCCAAAGATATTACTGATCACGGCGTCATCTTCATTATATCGATATACCGCCTAATTATTTGACGAACCAAGAAAAGATGTAGAATTTTTCGATGAAAGACCTATATACACAGACTACACCTCAATAAGAACTATATGAATTACTTCAGGCTTTTAAGTATGAAATCAAGGTTGCTGTTGCAATTATTGTTTTCGCGATAAGAATCTGTAATGAATTTTGGAGATTCGGCCAATCCCATATCCTGAAGTTTAGTGATCAGTGAGGCATATGTCAAGTTTACTTTGCCGGTCAATAGATCAGAAAGATCTTCTCCTTTCATATATAGATCGTAGATTTTCTTAAGGCCACCTAGATATAAATGATCCTTGGTAAAACCACCACCACGATGAACGCGCAAGGTAATTGAGAAAGCCTTGTCCCTATTTAGTTTATATTGATTGTAAAGCAGATCGAACGTATCCGTAAACGTATATCCTTTGGCAAGACTATCAACGGCAATGATTCTAAAAGATAGCTCTTTGAGCCTAGTTAATGTAAGGCAATCAGACATATATTCCGATAAAACGGCCAATCCTTCTTGGGTCTGAATGTTGTTTGGAAAGCCATTCGAAAAAACCTTTAGTGGTTGCTCAAGTGCATTGAACGTGGTAACCAAATGGACGCCAATCTCGTGGTTAGCAAGCACGTTTAATTGATTCTTACTGAATTTATGATTTTTCTTGACAATTAGCGTCTGAGTATTGTTCAGGACCATTGCAGCCGCTGAAATATGATTGGATGTCTTGATTTTAAAATCGAACCCATATCGCGTATTGAATTCCTTGAAGAATGAAATAGCATCATCAGCATTATACATGGGTAACATGTCCTCATCGAACTCCGAATCGTCGAATCTCAGGATGAATTTGGCGTTCTCAATATCGTTTTCGGTTGGTGTGCCAAATGATCTTAGGCTATTATAATAGAATTTCTGTCCTGTACCAATAGTTTGGATACACTCGATCAATCCTGAATATTCATAAATAACATCTTCATATAATTGCCTGATCTCCTCTTCCTTTATTCGTTCTAATCTTTGACTAAAGAACAATCGATGCAATTTATAACCATCGAAATTGATCTTTGGATAATGGAATTCGGGTTCATAATTGTATTTAGCCTTATAGAACTTCTTCTTCTCACTTTCGATATTTAGTGGATTGATGTATTTCAATACCTCGATCTTCTGCACTAACCTGTTAAGATTACTATCAATATCGAAAATGCTTTGGTACTTTTCTAATATACTAGGCTTAATCATTGTGGACTGAATTCATTATGAAATTTGGTAGCATGCTGTGGTATCTTCTCCCTCAACGCTTTCTCAACTATCGAAACAACTTCAGGAAAGATCACTTGATCGTATTCATTGCAGTAAACCTTGGCTATTTCAGTTGCCAAAACTAAAGTATTCTTGAAGTTCTTGGTAATGAATTTCAAGAAATATCCATTGCCTTGGAAAGTATCATTGATTTTAGCTGTAGACTTTATTTGATATGGAAACTGGATTTCTTCAAGACTCTGTCGCCATTTCTCTACAAAATCACCAAATCGATCATTGTCAATATTAGAGGTTCCTAAATTCCATGTTGGCACTTCCCTATCCCATCTCCTAATGTTGTAACTATGCATGTCGAAGACAATCGCTAAGTCGAATTTAGATTCAATTTTTGTCATTAAAGTATGTACTACTTCATAAAAAGCAGTGTGCTTAGCCAATGAAATTGATTTTTCTTGATTCGTTAAAGGGATTTTCCAAAGTTGTTTGCCCCAGGCATCCTCATAAATGGCATTTTCAGGTGCCCTGTTCAAATCATATTCGAATCTTGAATCCAGGCCAGAGATAATTATTGGGTGCGATATGACCATATTCCTTGTCTCTGGATCTTCTTCGTACCAGCGGTCATATTCAGAATGAAGGCATTTAGCCCATAACTCTCTCCTAAAGTTATGCCCATCATGCACTGCCCCACAAACATATGGAACATAATTGGATATTTTCAAAGTGAATGAATAGTCGTCTGAAACTGCAGAAAATGTCTTTTCTGCTTGGATTTTTTCAATGATTTCTTGAGTCGAAAGCCTTTGCATGACTATGATATGATTTTTCTCAGCCATAGCATCATGTTATGCTCAAGGATATCATATTCGCCATCCGAAAGGAACATGACCTTTAATTCTGAAAGTAGTTCTTCAAGGTCTTCTTTTGTA
>JABDMQ010000008.1 GCA_013001365.1 Flavobacteriaceae bacterium | reverse complement strand
GAAGGTAAAGTAAGCTCATAATACCCAAAGAAGGAGAATGCAAAAATCAGGAATACCAAGAAGAAAATGATATTCAATGTGACATTTGTAGAAATGTTATTCAATATCTCGGGGTCCAAAGAATCAATCAAATGAAATGGTAAACTCAATAGCACATAGATCAGGAAAATAAATACACCATACATAATCGAATTGGCCAAACCTTGTTGCGAGTTAGCGCCGCTTTTGGTAAAGAACGAAACCGTAAGAGGTATCATAGGGAAAACACAAGGCGTCAAAAGGGCAATAAGTCCACCTAGAAATCCCAGTAAGAAAATCGTGAAATTACTTTTTTTGCTTACTTCCTCCTGTTCGAAATTCTCCCAACCAGTGACCTTAAGATCCAATGCACTGCTTTTTTTTATGTCGTCCAGAGTAACTGATCCTTCAACTTCTGCTGCCTTCGCATCTGGGTTGAGATTAAAGGCAATTTCTTCCATATCTGGTGCCAGACATCGCTTATCATCACATATCTGCCAATTTACTTCAGCCTTGATCAGTGCCAAATCAGGGTTCAGTATTTTTATTCTTTGCTTGAATTCAGCTTTACCGCCAAAATACTTGACCTCCATGTCAAATGCTTCTTCATAGACTGGTTCTGTGGGAGGTTCAGTGGTTTTTCCAATAAGTGAATAGTTCCCCGTAGCATCCATGAAGATGATTTCAGTGGCAATGGGTCCGTCATCTTCGATCTCTGGATATTGGGAATAAATATGCCATCCTTCATCCATGTCTGCTATGAAGACCAGCTCGAACTCATCATCAGAGACCTTGTTGATTTGATGGCTCCAATCTATAGGATCCAGTATCTGGGCATTCAATGAAAAGCCGATCAATAATATAAAAGCCTTTAAAAATATTTTCATTCGCCGAAAGTGATTTTTAGTACATTTTCTGTCTTGTCGGTTACCTTATAACGGTCATCCAAGCGTTGGTCTATAACCCAAACGATATTATTATCAGAACAAAGCAACAAGCTATTTTCCTTGTCGAGCAAAGATAGCTTTTCATCCTTAAAGAATTTACTTAGCTTTTTTCTGCCTTTCATTCCTAATGGATAAAAATAGTCGCCTTCTTGCCAACCTCTTACAGTTAAAGGGAATTTTAACAAATCTTTATCAACATGAATGAAATTCGTTTGTCCATTTTTTTCCTTTACTGTAATATTGGTCTTACTAAAAAGAGCATCTGCTTCATCAAATAGTAAAACTCCTTTTGCATCAATTTTGACCTTTTCTTGACCGTGGGAAATCGGAATTAAAGTTGAAGTATTGATGCTTACCTTACTTAAGATCAACACTTTCCTATGTTTCACCAATCGATGGGTAGGTGAAAGTACTTTCTTGCCAGATTGCGCATCGAGTAAATCGTTGACATCATTCCATTCTGTGAATCCATATTCATTCAGTAGGTGATATAGATAAGCCTTCGGGTTTGAAAGTTTTTTCAACTTCTTCACACTATAATGAATTTCGCTTTTGGCCTTTTTGATAATTACCTTCTTTCTTACCTTCTTGATACGGTCTTTAATAATGCTTTTTGCATCTTTCAAATTCGAAATGGTGTTTTCAAAATTCGGAAGTAATTGAGGATTCAATTCCTTTAACGTCGGGATAACGTGTATTCTCAGGGCATTCCTTAAATATTTATCAGATTCGTTTGAAGTGTCTTCGCGCCATTTAAGCTTATGGTATTTGGCATATTTCTCAATAGTTGCGCGAGAAAAGAACAGAAGTGGGCGGACAATTTTCTTATTCTTAAGAGGAATTCCGATGAGCCCATCCAAACCAGTTCCCCTAGAAAGATTTATCAAGAAGGTCTCTAGATTATCGTCAGAATGATGCGCGGTCAAGATATAATCGAACTTTAGTTGTCCTGATAGTTCTTCAAACCAATTGTATCGCAATTCCCTAGCAGCCATCTGAATGGATAGTCCATTCTGTTTTGCATAGGATTCCGTTTCGAAATTCTCGACAAAGACCTCGAGGTCCAATGCATCAGAAAGATCAATCACGAATTGCTCGTCGGCATCGCTCTCTTCTCCTCTAAGGTTGAAATTACAATGTGCCAATGCAATGTCAAGTTTTAATTCATGACATAAATGTGCCAATACCACACTATCGATTCCTCCAGAAATGGCAAGCAGAGACCTGGTATCTTTCAAATATGCCAGATCATTGTTTAGATGTCCCTCAAACTCATTTAACATTCATCAAAGATACGATTTTGCACTGCCATTTCTCATAGTAACAAGGTGTTTCGAAAGTGATATTTATCATGTTATATGATTCTGTGAAATCCTATTTTTATTTCAACAATCAATTCAAGGATTATGAGCTCACTACAAGAATTACAGGATAAATCGACCAAATCTGAATTTGACAAGAAAATCCTTTCTGCAATCCCGCATTTGCAGGCCTATGTGAAACATCGTTTATATATAGCAGAATCCACCGGCATTGTTCCCAGGAACATGTACTTTTCCAATGGTCTTATCGATGATAGCATATTGGATTATCATGAAAGTGGCTATAACGTTGATGATGATGCCTCAACCGTAAGGCTTAAGCTCTTCAAGACAGTTGATGCGCGATTGGACAAATTGTTTGAGAAAGAAGCATTTCATAAAGACACTATTAGTACAAGTGAAATCCTTGAGGAAGAGCTAGATCGTCTTGACAAGAAGTATGTGGTCGATGCGGACCTTCACTTCATAATGAGCGAAGACCTCGATGATATTTCTTATAAACAAAGAGACAAGCACAAACACTTATTCTTGTATGATGATAGGGATGCCACGGTTATGAAAGCACTGGAAATCGAGGACATCTCTGTTAAGGATTCAGAAAAGATCCTAGGCCAATTCTACAGTTGGTTACCTATCAATGTCTCAGACATCATTGACCTGTATATTTTCGGAAGGTTGAACTTCGAGGAAATCTCAAGAATCAAGGACATTGAGCTTAAAAGAGTAGAACGCATCTTTGAGGCAGTCAAGAAGAGCATGCGTAAGAATCTTGGTGCTTAATTAGATATGGCTATCCAGCCAATTCATAATAGAACCAATCATCTCCTCCTTGCAAAGATCATGATGCAATTCGTGATAGCCGTTTTCAAATAATTCCAAGTGTATAAAGTTTGATCCATTAGCAAATTCCTCACTTGCTTTATGATCTATGATCCTATCACCTGTGCCATGTAACACGAACATTGGGATTGTCAATTTATCTATATTCTTGATGGCCCATTCTCCTCTTTGCATAATCGGAAACGTAAACATCGGACTCACTTTGTCGTGAACCAACGCGTCTTCTTGGTATTTTTTAACTTCTTCCGGGATTCTTGAAATTGCGTCAACCTCCAGCTCACTTGGCAATGTTAAGGAAGGCCAAACCTTTAGCATGGCTTTTCCTAAGTTTATTTTCCATTTGGGAGGTTTAAAAGCTAGACGTAGGAACGGACTCGTGGCAATGACACCCTTTAATTCGGGATGTTCTTTTAAAGCATAATTGATGACCAAATTACCTCCCATACTATGTCCATAAAGGAATTGAGGCACTTTAGGAAACTTATTCTCAGCAACATCGATTGCTGATTTAATGCCTTGCATCAATGCATCATAACTTGGGCAATGACCTCGTTTGCCCTTAGTACGACCATGACCAAAGTTATCATAAGTAACAATGGCGTAATCGTTTTCAACCAATTTCGGAATAACCAGATCTTCATATCGCGACGCATGTTCTCCCATGCCATGCAACAAGATCACCACGGCCTTGACATAGTCAGGTTGCCACAATTGGCCATACAAATCAGTGTCGTAAACGTTAAATGTAAAGGTTTCGTGTGTCATTTCATTCCAGTACTTCTCTCATGGCCTTGGCCTTTAATAGGCATTCTTCATATTCCTTCTGCGGGTTCGATTTTGCAGTGATGGCACCTCCAACCGAGTATGATATATACTGTTTTGATGAATTGTACAAGATACTTCGAATTACCACATTGAAATCAAAATCGCCTTCTGGCGTGAAATATCCCACCGCACCGGAATATAGTCCTCGTTTAGTTTCTTCTAGTTCTTCAATGATCTTCATCGCAGATATCTTGGGTGCACCTGTCATGCTTCCCATAGGATAGGTAGTGTGCAAAACCTCAACTGGATTCAAGGAGTCTTCGACCTCTGAGGTTACCGTCGATATCATTTGATGCACCTGCTCAAACGAGTAGACCTTACAAAGCTCTGACACCTTTACGGTGCCTTTTTTGGCAGTCTTGCTTAGGTCGTTGCGCACCAGGTCAACAATCATGATGTTCTCCGATCGTTCTTTCTCGTCTTGAGAGAGTTTCCTTGCTATGGCTGAATCTGCCATACCGTTCTTCATGCGTTTTGCAGTCCCTTTTATAGGCTGGGAGATGATCGTGTTTCCTTCTTTCTTGAGATATCGCTCTGGTGACGCGGACAATAAGAATTCTTTGCCAAGTTTTAAGTAACATGCAAAAGGGGCTTTTGAGATGTCATTGAGATGCCAATAGGTTTGTAGTGGGTCTATTTGAGAATCTTCTGCATAGAATTCCTGGCAAAAATTAGCCTCGTATATGTCGCCTCTCTGTATGTGAGCAAGCATACGGTCAACCTTCTCGAAATACTCGTCTTTATGAATACGCAACTTGATCTTAATCGGCTCGCTGGCTTGATGACCCTTTATTGGAATCGAATCATGAATCGCTTTGAAATCGGTATCGATCTCATTATCTACCATATTAAGGTATTGCACTTCTAGCTGATTATCTTTTAATAAGAAAACTTTCTTCGGTTGAAAAAAATATAAGTCCGGAAATTCTAGACCATCATAATTGTTCGATTCTAGATCTTCGACAGCGTTCTTGAGGTCGTAACTAAGATAACCAAACAGCCAGTCTTTTATGTTGGATTGAAATGCATTGAGGTCATCGAAGGCAGAATGATAATCCGTTCTCAAACTTGTGAATGCATCTACTGCTAAAAGAACGTCGTACGAGCTGTATTTCTGGGGAAAGTCATTGGAGTCCAGCCAAGCGACTTCATTGAATTGATGTGCCCAGAACAGTAATTTGTCCTTAAAAACACCAGTATCGTCAATGTGATATGTCCTTGAAACCCTCAATCTGAAAAATTGATGATAAAGGTAGTGAGATTAATGGGTTTTAAGTGACGTTGCAACTTCATTGGGATCACTGATTTTTCTTAAAAGGAAAGAATTTGAAATAGGTAAGACTGCGCCATAACCATTCTAAAGGTCCATACTTGAAATTTGACAACCACCAGGAACTAAAAAGCATTTGTAGAAGGATTATACCCAGACCAATAAGAAATGTATAGATATTCCTTAATTCCCCTATATAGCCCATGCCCCAACCATAAAGAATCGCTGTTCCGATTATGGTTTGAGCGAAGTAGTTCGTTAATGCCATTCGTCCATAAGCCTTGAATTTATTAAGAAATCGTTCACCTCTTGGTTTCATATAGAACAGCAAGAAGCCAATAACTATTATAAAGGTCATGAATAAGTT
>JABDMQ010000391.1 GCA_013001365.1 Flavobacteriaceae bacterium | reverse complement strand
ACCAAGGTTGAAGAGCCTATAGGCGATGATGACCTTCCGTTCTAATTGATGTGTAACCAAATTTGTGCATGTGGATCCTGACCCCTCCAGTTTATTAGCATTGATAGCTTTTGATGTTTCCTTTGTTATAGGAATCGTTCTACTTCTTGTACTCCTTTTATGTTCTGCTTTGATTTCTGGAGCAGAAGTGGCTTTGTTTTCGTTGACTCCAATGGACATTAATGAAGAACTGGACAAGAATTCGCGTAAGATGCAAATCGTTTCAAATCTTCTAAAAAGGCCAAAAAAACTCTTGGCAACTATCTTGGTGGCCAATAACTTCATAAATATTGCGATAGTTATACTTTTCGCATATTTAGGAGATTTCATTTTCAGGAATATCTCTGAGTTATGGGTCAAGTTCATTATAGAGGTTGTTGTTGTTACATTCTTGATACTTCTTTTTGGGGAAATCTTGCCCAAAGTCTATGCAAGCCGTAATAATATCAAATTCTCGACATTCATGGCATTTCCTTTGAAAGCCTTGGACGTGATTTTCGCCCCATTAAGCGTGCCTATGCAAAGGATTACCTTGGCAATTCATGATAAACTCGGAAAGCGAAAATCAAATTTGAGTGTCGATCAATTGTCTCAGGCCTTAGAACTTACTAGCGAAGAAGATACCACCAAGGAAGAGCAAAAGATCCTTCAAGGAATCGTGTCTTTTGGGAATACGGATACTAAGCAAGTCATGCGGCCTCGAATAGACATTTTTGCCCTTGATATCGAACAAAAGTATTCAGAGATCCTTTCTGAAATAATCAAGAACGGCTACTCTAGGATTCCTGTTTATGAAGATAATGTAGATTCCATTAAAGGGGTTCTTTATGTCAAGGACCTTCTGCCTCATATCGATAAGAAGAATTTTAATTGGGTGTCTTTGCTTCGAGATCCTTTCTTTGTTCCTGAGAACAAGAAATTGGATGACTTGATGGGCGAATTCCAGGAAAAGAAAGTACACTTGGCAGTTGTTGTCGATGAGTATGGAGGTACCTCTGGGTTAGTGTCTCTTGAGGACATCATTGAAGAGATCGTTGGAGATATTACAGATGAATTTGATGATGATGACCTTGTATATTCAAAACTTGATGAAAAGAATTATGTCTTTGAAGGGAAGACCACACTTAAAGATGTGTACCGAGTCATAAAGCTAGAGGATGACACGATTTTCGAGGAAAATAAAGGCGAGGCAGAAACCCTTGCCGGATTTGTATTGGAAATATCCGGAAGCTTTCCGAGATTGAATAGTAAAATAAATTTTGAAGATTACGTTTTTACTGTAGAGTCCATGGACCGAAAACGACTAAAGCGAATTAAACTCACCTTATCTTGATGCGAAGATCACTAATAATATTGCTAACGATCATTATGTTTTCTTGTGGCGAAGATCCAATTCCTAAACCCAAGGCTTTCTTAAGATTGGACTATCCCGAAGCTCAATATGTCAAAATAAACCCTGATCTTCCCTTTACTTTAGAAAAAAACCTTCTGGCAAACGATAGGGCGAATGTCAAGAAGGCAGGAGATGATGCTAGTTATGGTATGGACATTGAGTACAGGCCGCTCAAAGGGACAATTTATCTAACATACAAAAAAGTGAATAAAGAGAATCTCATGACATATTTACGGGATGCCCAGAATTTTACTCAGAAGCATACGCAAAAAGCCGACGAGATCATTGAGCAGGTATATGAGAACAAGGAACGTAAGGTCTATGGGATGTTTTACGAAGTAGGTGGCAATGCTGCTTCCCAGTCCCAATTCTACGTAACAGATAGTTCAGATCATTTTGTAACTGGGTCACTTTATTTCTATGCGAAACCAAATTACGATTCCATTCTACCAGCTGCGGATTATTTAAAGAAGGATATCCAACACATTATGGAGACAATTGAGTGGGTCAATGAATAAAAAAAGCCCTTCAAATAAGAAGGGCCTTTAGTTAATTCTATTGGTTCTTAAGCCTTTTTTGCACAGCAGGCTTTCTGGCAATCAGGCTTGCAGGCCATTTTTTCACCTTTGGCTTTTTCGCCTTTACAGCATTCTTTCTCACAATTGGCCTTTTCTTCTGCCGATTTGCCTTTGCAACATTCTTTATCGCAAGACTTTTTCGCAGAGAATTCATCAACCGACTTCATGTCCTTGACCTTATAGACATCGGCTACTGAAGTAACCGTTTCTGTTAAGACAGTCGGTGTTACCATGGCTTCATCATATTCTACCATCGCTAATTCCCGATCGAAATCGACAGTGGCGGACTTTACGCCGTCCATTTTAGCCAATTTCTTTTCAATGGTCTTGGCACAACCAATGGCACATGTCATGCCATCAATTCCAAATTCAGCTTTAGCATAAGTAGCATCTGGATTCAATACTTTTTCTGTTTTCGAAGTTTTTACCTCAACTGTCTTGACTTCGGGAGCGGATTCATTCTTGCAAGCAATTAAAGCAAAGGCAAGAACTGCCGTAAATAGGATTTTTTTCATTGTTTTCATTGGAAAATATTTTTCGAATGCAAAATTAGGGAATTTTATTTATTCAGGTAATGACAATTGTCATGCCTTACTATAATTATTACTGATATTGATATCTTGATTTCCTTGATCACTAAAATGATTATTGCCAAGAAATATCGGATTTTTACAATCTGTATGGCAAGGATCGATCAAAAGTGGCTTTATCTTATTTTCCTTTCAATCGTTTGGGGCAGTTCATTCATCCTTATAAAGAAATCCTTGATCGGACTGACACCTATGCAATTAGGCTCCCTACGTATTATCATTTCTGGATTGGTATTGTTCTTGGTTGGATTCAATACTGTCAAGAACATCAATAAAAATCAATGGAAATGGCTTGTAATATCTGGCCTTTTGGGAACTGGGCTTCCTGTATTCTTGTTTGCCTATGCAGAAACAGAAATCGATAGTGCTATTGCAGCGGTATTGAATTCGCTAACGCCGCTTAACACCATATTGTTGGGTATGGCAGTATTCAAGATCTTTTCGACACGATTGCAGGTCATTGGTGTGATCATTGGTTTTGTTGGCACAGCAATTCTGATTGCTAGTGGTGCTGACCTCAATCCAGATCAGAATTATCTTTATGCAGGATTTGTTATTATTAGCACCCTATGTTATGGGTTGAACGTAAACATCATTAAACGCCATTTACAAGATGTAAGACCCATAGCGATAGCGGTCGGTAATTTTATTCCAATTCTGATTCCAGCAATTCTAGTCTTGTTTTTAACTGGCTTTTTCCGTCAAGAAACTTTGGAATCTGAAACATTGGGTATGGCCCTATTATACATTGTGATTCTTTCAGTTTTTGGAACTGCTTTGGCAAAGGTCATGTTCAATAAATTGGTGCAAATATCTACTCCTGTCTTCGCATCATCTGTTACTTATTTAATGCCAATTGTTTCAGTTATTTGGGGCTTGTTGGATGGAGAGAAATTTAGCGCTATTCAGGGTTTTGCAACAGCAATCATTCTTTTTGGGGTCTTTCTATCTAACAAGAAAAGAGCATAAAAAAAGCCCAGAGGTGTATCTGGGCTTTCTTGAATCCTAATATAAGGATCTACTTTGTATATTAATTAAAATCTGCTTCTGTAACACCTTCATTGATTTTAACATCTGTAGAGTTAAGTATCAAGACTTGAGGTCCTGCCGTAATTTTCGTTGTGTGAGGAAACATTACGCCATTTACTTCTTTATAATCCGATACATCCTCAACAGTAACAATCGATTGACCTTGTGCTTCAACTGTTTTCTCAGTACGCACTAAATAACCAGTTTTCGCATCATAATATCTAAAAGATTCATCTTCTCCTTTAGTTACCTTGATCTTGTAAACATCAACACCTTCTATGGATGTCAAGCTGACCAATTCAAT
>JABDMQ010000387.1 GCA_013001365.1 Flavobacteriaceae bacterium | reverse complement strand
ACAGGAAGAAAACCAACATGACCCAGAATAATTTCTTGTCTATGTTATACAAGAAGAAAAGCCCGATAAGGCCTAACAAAAGGGGCAAGAAATAATAGGTATTCCTTCCTTTATTGTCCTTCATGTCAGTTGGTAAATTCTTTTGTGACATGTCCAAGTGCCATTCATCAACTAGATTAATGCCGCTGATCCAATTGCCATGATTATTATATTTGCCTTGTATATCATCTTGCCGCCCGACGAAATTCCACATGAAATATCGCCAGTACATATATCCTAACTGATATTCAATCAGGTAACCGACATTACTTGCCAGGCTTGGTTTTGCTACATTAATGTATTGTCCAAATCGTTTCAGGAAGTTATGGTAATCCTCATAATCGATCATGCCCCTTGCAACGTCTCCCTTGAAATCATTAATGGACCGTCGCAATTCTTCCTGCATCTGGTATTCCGGTTTGACTTGAAAATCAAGGTAACCCGCAAACAACATGTAATTCTCAGCATGCTCACCGCTCCACATCCTTGGAAGGATTGAGGCATGTTCCGAGTTATAGTTTTGCTTGGCACGTTCATATTCATTGACGACTACATATTCTCCTTTGTCATAATCCTTTTCGTATTTAGGTTTGTCGTCTATGTATGGATTGTTCTCATCCAATCCAGAATATTGATCCGTGAATTGTGGGCCGTAGAATAAATGGGTTTCAGGGTATTGCTCAAGATTGTAATACGCCAATAATTCTCGTGCACTTGAAGGATTGTTCTCGTTGATAACAACATTGGCATTTGCCCTTATTGGTAACATCATCCATGATGAAAAGCCTATGAAGATGAACATGATGCAAAGAATGATCGTATTGGCCAATGCTAACTTCTTTTCACGAGTATATTTCAGTCCGAAATAAAAAGCTCCAATTAGAATCAATCCGGCAATAATACTGCCTGAATTGAATGGCAGGCCTATTGAATTCACGAAAAACACTTCAGCCATGCCAAAGAACTTTAGAGCGTTTGGCAACAATAGCTTGAATATTGCTAATAAGACAGCTACTACAACTACATTCGCTATAATGAAGTTCTTTATAGTAACTTCCTTGTAATTCTTGAAAAAATAGATCAAGCCTATGGCAGGAATGGTCAATAATCCCATGAAATGGACACCAAAGGATAGTCCTATAATAAAAGAGATCAGGATCAACCACTTATTGCCACGAGGAGTATTCATATCCTTTTCCCAACGTAAACCAAGCCAGAACATGCTTGCCATGATCAACGTGGCCATAGCGTAAACCTCTGTTTCAACAGCATTGAACCAAAACGAATCGGTAAAAGTAAATGCCAACGAACCAACCAAGGCGCTGCCCAAAATGGCGTAGTTCTTCCCTATTGAATTCTTTACAGGCTCTCCTATTATCTTGCGCAACAAAAGCGTTATCGTCCAGAACATGAATAGGATCGTGAACGCACTAGCAACAGCACTCATCATATTCATCATCAATCCGATCTGGGAAGGATTGGTAGTAAAGATCGAGAAAAATGCACCTAACATTTGAAAGAGTGGTGCTCCAGGTGGATGCCCAACCTGTAATTTTGACGATGTAAGAATGTATTCGCCTGCATCCCAAAAACTAACTGTTGGTTCTACTGTTAAACTATATGTGATCAATGCTACGGCAAAGGAAAACCATGCAAGAATGCGGTTCCATTTCGTGAAATTGAATTGTGCCATGGATATAGGTGAATTTCTTGAGGGCGAATTTAAGAATAAAAAGACAAGACTTCAGGGTTTTTAAGGAAACGTTAAGTATTGTGGTAATATTGCAGTTTTCAATTTCAAGTTTTATACGTAAATTGTTTGTGCAAATAAAACTTTGTTCTAAATTTGCATCCGCATTTAAGGCATTGGCTCATGGTGTAACTGGCAACACGTCTGGTTTTGGTCCAGAAGAGTCTAGGTTCGAGCCCTAGTGAGCCAACTCTGTTATAAACCGATTTGAATAATTTCAAATCGGTTTTTTCATTACATCTTAAAAGTAATTACGGGCCTTCTAGCATGATTTACCAGATCCTCACTGATACTGCCATTAAAGAAATGAGCCAAGCCCTGTCGACCATGAGTACTCATGCCAATCAAATCAGCATTAACGAGCTTGGAGAAATTCAAGATGCCTTTTTCTATGGTTTCGTCGTTATAGATATTCAAAGTAAATTCATCTGGTTTGCTATCTGCAATGAAGCCTTTCATTAGGTCATCTGCATGTGCCGTTGTGTAGAAATTATTAATTGTATTAATTACCAATAAATGCATTCTTGCATTAAGCATATTAGCTAGCGCAACTGCTTTTTTAAATGGGGCTTTGTTCTCTTCAGTAAAAGAGGATGCATAAACGAATTCCTTAATGTCCAAGGTTAAATGCTCGTTCTTAATTACGAGTACTGGAACATTTGATGTCCTTACCACTTTTTCGGTATTGGAACCTATGAACATTTCCTTGAAACCGTGGGCGCCATGAGAACCCATGACCACAAGATCAATATTATACTCAGCACATGTTTCTAGTATACCATCCGAAGTTTCATGAAAATTAACCGTTTCATGAACTTTGATCCCTTTCAAGAAATCCTTCTCCATGATCTCTTCAAATCGTTTATGAGCCAACCTCATAAAATATACTGCTTCAGGAAGATCGCTATGCGAACTCATAGCATCGATTTGCTGTAATGGCAATTCCAGCATATGTAATAAATAAATTTCGCTATCATGTTTTCTAGCTAATTGAGCAGCAATTTTAAGGGCGTTTTCTGCAAGGGGAGAGAAGTCTGTAGGAACGAGTAATTTGTTAAGCATATACTCTACATTTATATGGTTGATTACTAATAAATTTACGAATAAAAATTGACTTGATTTCATTATTGTATTATCAAGATAATGTTGTATATTTGCCCCGTTGTAAGAAATGATACCATGAGGGGACGAGAAGTCCCCTCTTTTTATACTTAAAATGTTGAAAAAAGTAGTTCAAGAATTACTTGATGAGGGGTTTAAGGAAAGGAAGGACTTGTTCTTGATTGATTTGTCCATAAGTAGCGGCAACGATATCAAAGTCATTATTGATGGCGATAAAGGCGTCTTAGTTGAGGATTGTATTTTCATTAGTCGCGCAATTGAGCATAATCTAGACAGAGAAGAACATGATTTTTCTTTAGAAGTCACTTCAGCAGGAGCAACTTCACCTTTAACGATTGCACGACAATTCAAGAAAAACCTTGGAAGGACTTTGGAAGTGAATACAGTTGACCAAGGAAAAATCATTGCAGACCTTGTAAAGGTTCAAGACGATAGTATTATCTTGAAATGGAAGGCCAGAGAGCCAAAACCAGTAGGTAAAGGGAAAATAACCGTAGAAAAACAAAAAGAATTAGCATTCAACGATATCGCTGAAGCGAAAGTGAAAATAAAATTTTAATTACAGATAAATGGAAAATCTTGCTTTAATAGACTCTTTTTCAGAATTCAAGGACGATAAACTCATAGATCGTGTAACACTTATGGCCATTCTAGAGGATGTGTTCAGGAGCGCTTTGAAAAGAAAATATGGAGATGACGATAATTTTGATATTATTGTTAATCCGGACAAGGGCGATCTTGAGATTTGGAGAAATAGGATTGTAGTTGCCGATGGTGAGGTCGAAGATGAGAATCAGGAAATCTCACTTACCGAAGCAAGGAAAATAGAGCCAGATTTTGAAGTCGGTGAAGATGTATCAGAGGAGGTGAAATTAGAAGACCTTGGCAGACGTGCTATCCTAGCATTAAGACAAAATCTTATTTCCAAGATACATGAACATGACAACACCAACATCTATAAGCAGTTCAAAGACCTGGTCGGAGAAATCTATACGGCAGAAGTGCACCATATCCGTCATAGGGCAATTATATTGCTGGATGATGACGGCAATGAAATAATACTTCCAAAAGATAAGCAGATCTCATCGGATTTTTTCAGGAAAGGGGACAATGTAAGAGGAATCATAGAAAGTGTAGAACTTAAGGGAAGTAAACCATCGATCATTTTGTCGAGGACCTCACCAATATTCTTGGAGAAGTTATTCGAGCAGGAAATACCAGAAGTTTTCGATGGCCTGATCACTGTCAAAAAAGTGGTTCGAATTCCGGGAGAGAAAGCCAAAGTCGCAGTAGATTCTTATGATGATAGAATAGATCCAGTTGGAGCATGTGTTGGTATGAAGGGTTCGCGAATCCATGGAATTGTAAGGGAGTTGGGCAATGAGAATATCGATGTTATCAATTTCACCAACAATTTACAGTTGTTCATTACAAGAGCATTAAGCCCAGCAAGGGTGACATCACTTAAAATAGATGAAGATAGTAAGCGTGCTGAAGTGATCTTGAAACCGGAAGAAGTCTCCAAGGCCATTGGACGTGGCGGGCACAATATTAGGCTTGCTGGCCAATTAACTGGATACGAAATCGATGTATTCCGTGAAGGAGCAGAAGAAGATGTTGAGTTAACTGAATTCTCAGATGAAATTGAAAGTTGGATCATCGATGAGCTTAAAAAAGCAGGATTGGATACCGCCAAGAGTGTTTTAGAACAAGAAATAGGGGACCTTGTTAAGAGAACAGATTTAGAGGAAGAAACTATTGTCGAAGTCGTTAGAATACTAAAAGAAGAATTCGAGGAATAGTTTAAATTAGGTATATTAAGTACAATTATGGCTGAAGTCACAACAATGAGATTAAATAAGGTATTGCGTGAGTTGAATATCTCGCTAGATCGTGCCGTGGAATTCTTGAGTTCCAAAGGCATTGAGATAGAGGCGCGCCCTACTACAAAAATTACTGCAGAAGTCTATCAAGTTCTCTCAGACGAATTTGAGACCGATGCTAGTAAAAAAATGGCTTCAAAAGAAGTAAGTGAGGCTAGGCTTAAAGAAAAAGAAGCCCTTCGAGAAGAGCTTGAAAAAGATATTGAGCCCGAAATTGAGAAAAAGACAGAGGAGGATAAAGTCGTAAAGGCAAGAAGTGCACTCACAGGACCTAAAAAGGTTGGCAAAATTGAACTTGATAAGCCTAAAAAAGCAGCAGCCCCAAAGAAAGTTGTTGAAGAAAAGCCTAAAGAAGAAGTAAAAGTCGAGAAGAAAAAAGTTGCGAAGAAAGAAGTTGAATCAACAGAAACTGAAGCTGAAGCTCAAGAGGTCAAGAAAGAAAAAGTAACTACCCAATATACGAAGCTAAGTGGTCCTAAGAAAACAGGTGAAACCATAGACCTGGAAAAGTTCAAGAAACCAGAGAAGAAAAAAGACGAAAAAAAGGATACAACTGCAGAAAGCAAGCGTAAAAGAAGAAGAATCTCCAAGACAGATCCTTCAAAATCAGGACCAGGTGGGGGAGATAGGAGAAAGGATAGCTTCAAAGGTAGAAAAGGAGGTGGACGTAGACCTCAAGTAGTAAAAGAAGAGCCAAGCGAAGAAGAAGTACAAAAACAGATCAGGGAAACCCTCGAAAAGCTGCAAGGCAAATCGTCAAAAGGAAAAGGCGCTA
>JABDMQ010000334.1 GCA_013001365.1 Flavobacteriaceae bacterium | reverse complement strand
TAGCATTTCATCGTAAGAGGAAGACAATTCATTACTGGCCATATTGATGAAGTGAGTCTCATCTGCTGCATAGGCAATCTCCGTGACCATATTCCTGCTCTCATTAAGTGGTTGTTGGTTAGAGATCCAATATGTCTTGAAGCCTACGCTATTGAACAACTGAATGAGACTACCCTTATCCACGGCAGTTGAATCTTCATAATTGCTGAATGTAAGTGCTTTTTCAAGTGAAGGAATGGTATAGGTTGACGGACTTATTACATCTGCAAAAACTAGCAATTCATCCTTTATGGTTTCTAGCCTTGGATTTGTTGAGCGGTCATACCCGTAAATGCTCATATGGTGCCGTGTTAAGGACTCACCGATTACTATGACGAAGGTTTCATTGTTTTCACTTCGCTTTCTTATGCTGTTCTCGAAATTACCGACTCTGCTTGTTATGGATTGATCTGCTGTGGATTGCTTGGAATATTCCATTGCTGTAGTTATAAACCTATATGGCAAGTTCAATTCAAGAAGATCTGCAATCCTATAGGTGCTTGTAACAACAAGAACACCGATCAATGCTATCAATATTCGTTTTTGGAATTTCGGCGGATTGATGAACCATGAAAAAAAGCGCGCTTGCTTGATGAAGTAAGGAATGATAAGTAGTAGCGACAAAACCATCACGATTGCAAAAACCATTAGTGGACGGTCGATATTTGATGCTAGGAATTCTCCAGTTTCGTTAATATTGCTTCTTAAGACAATGAAAAACGTTGACGGATTGATATTTAATCCATAGAGATAGTAAAAACTGCTTTCTGCCCATGAGGAAATAGCATATAGAATGTAAAAAATTATAAAAAGAGCAGTTCTAGATTTACCGATCTTGAGAACACTGATCAGTCCGAAAATCAAGGTGCCAAAGAGAATCCCTTCAAAAAAATTGAGATATCTGAATAGGTCGAAATAACAGTAATTGTACTCAAAAATCAATGATACAATAACTGGAAAAAACAATAGCGGAAGAAGCAAAAGCTTTTTCATGTTTAAGGAGTAGTGTCTTATAAATATACGATAATACCTACTTCATTTTGGTTGTTCAAGTAGTTTATTAATCAATTAAATCCAGGAATTTAAGTCCAAAGATTAAGGCATCTCCTTTATATCCACTCTGATATGAACGCAAATAATCCAATCTCATGAACTTGAATTTCTTGAACCCTATATCATCTATTCCTATGGAAAATTCTTGGTATGGCTTGAATTCTGGCGTTGATAATGTATGCACTCCTAAAACAAGATTGTAATTTAGTTTATTGAGCAAAGGGATTTTTCCAAGGATATACCCATTGAAGTCGTGCTCCAAATGCATTTCCCAATATTTGTCGTTGGTGCTTCTGGAGTAATAAGGAAGGTTATTAAAGACATTTAAATAACTTTCGGAACGCCCAATATGTGTTTGATTACCATTGAAATGCTGATAATCCATAAATGCTATGTTTTCGGCATTAAATAACTTTCCTGCCTTGATGTTATAAGCAAATTGCCCTTTATTAGAAAGGTTAACGCGTTGTGTGACCCTTAATTTAATTTGATCATAATTAAATCTCGCATCGTCTGCTCCAAGTCCTTTCTCATATCCTAAATAAAGTGTGGGATAATCATTATTGGAAATGTTGGCCTTGCTCCCTGGGTAGCTGAAATAATTTTGGCCAAATCGGATTCTGCCAGTAATATTTAGCTTAACAATTTTATGAGTTTCAAAAGTCGGTAAGCCAAATGCATTTTCATTAAATGGATTATTTGAAGTGTATATGTCCCTACTTTCATCAATGATGACATAGTCCGTTGTGTTAAAAAGAGGTTTTCGTTGTTCGTAGCTAATTGTAGAAAACCATCGAAAACCGTTGAACCATTCGTGAGAATAAGACAATTCCAAGAAATACCGATCATAGAGTTTCATGTAATTATCTTCAAAGAAAAGCGTACTAATTGTATTGATGAAGGGTGAAATAGGTTGAGACTCATTAAATTGCTCCGTCCTAACGCCACCACTAAGTGTTAGAAAAGGTCTGGACACATTATTGAATTTAAATGTGGTGCTGCCGCTAATTCTTAAGCGTTGATCTTCGAATCCATAGTTCATACTCGTTCTTAGTCCAAGGTACCTTCTGAATTCGTCATAATCCTTTCGATAGAATACATCTAAGTTTCCCGTGAAGCCTTGAACCGTATTGAAGCCAATCGAGGATAGCAAAGAACTGAAACCCAGATTCCAGTCTTTATAGGAGTTCTGGTAATTGTAACCGAAGAGTAAATTAGTAGGATTGAACCTATTGGACTTAGCATCTATCGAATCCAGGTATTTCTTTGATTTTCGAACAATTTGTATACTGTCCTTTTTACTGTAATCTACGAACTCCTCCGAAGTAAGGGGAACAGGCCTGATGGTATTCCAGAAAGTAGAATCCTTCTTATTGGCTTCTTCTGTGAATGACAACAATTCCCTGCTGAATTCCTTGGCTTCGAATTTTGGATTGAACTCGTAGTTACTGTAAACAGCAGTGAATCTTCCATCTCCTTTAATGCCAAAGATTCCATAAGCGAAATCAATGCTTTGAGACAGCAAAACCCAATGCGCATCATTTTGAGAGTATTTAAAATTTTGCTTTAACAAAATGGTATCAACTGCTTCAATTTGAGATTGTTGACCGGTTGTATTAAGTTCTAGTGCATACAAGGACCATTGATCTTCTACAATATATATCATACCTGAGAATACTCTATCATTCTCTCTCTTTGGAATAACTTTTACCTTATTGATCAAGTTGCCAAAGTCGTCGTAAAAAATACCATCCAATTCATAGCGATAATAATTAAAAGCGAAATCTGAAATTGGTGAAACCATGTCACTTTCAATCTCAATGGTATTATTATAGAAATTGAAATCTACATCCGTAGCATTGTTGAAACTGAACCCACTATCGTTTCCGGCAACTTTAGATGCAACGATCTCCTCCTTGAGTTTATCTGGACGTTCGAAATGTATTTTAGATAATGTTTCTGACAGGTACAGAATCCCAGTACGTGTTGAATCAAGTCCACCGCCTAGATCACCAATATCTTGCCCAAGTATTTTTTCGGGGGCATTCTTTATTCTTATCAATCCTTTTGAGTAGAAATCTGCTTTAAAAGCCCTGATCTTTTCCAGATTTCGTTTTCGATTGGCTATGGTTTGCCGGATGATGCGATTTGCCGGATTATCT
>JABDMQ010000376.1 GCA_013001365.1 Flavobacteriaceae bacterium | reverse complement strand
CCATTGGTAACAGAAGCACTCGGCGTCGCCACTAATGCAAACTGGTAATTATCGGTACCTGTATTGGTACCCACGAAGGATATACTGAAATCGAAGGTCTGGGCATGCATTGTAAATGCAATGAATGCCAAGAATAATAATGAGTAGATTTTTTTCATTTTATGGAGTTTTAAATTATGGTTGGGTATTTGAATTTAGTTGGGTATTTGTACAAAGAATGGGAAAAAGTTAGATGAGGTCGTATTCGCTGGATGTGATAAGACAACATCCTTCAAGAAATTCGTATCATTTCCTGGACCTAAATAACGTACCTGCCCATTCATATTTATATCTGCATTGTCGTAACCAACATATGCATAGAAGTTACTTCCGGTTGGATTCCCAAATGCAGGATTCAAAATATTATCCTTGATTGGATTCGTATCATTTGCTGGTCCTAAATAGCGAACTTGACCATTATTATTTACGTCACCTGCCCACATGGCCATATCCCCTGTGATTAATTCAGCCTGAGCAAAATTACCATTTGTGGAAAATGCATTTGAAGTGAAATCCAATACAGAATCACCATCTTTAGTAATCAAGAGTGCATTTCCTGACATCACTCCTAAGTGATTTCTATGATTTACGGAAACAAAGTAAGTTCCTGGCATTAAATTGAATTTTAATAGACTAGTACCATCTATATCGACTATATCGCCGTCTTTTTGAAGAAGTCCTGACTTATAATCAACTACAAGCTCCGCTACTAATCTATCTCGTATTTCAACGAACACCCAATCAACTATCGCATCATCACCGGTTACATCCAAAATAGTTGGGTCCGTAATCGTTGCAACATCTACATAAGGAGATTTAAGTGGCACTAGACCAAGACTTCTCAAATTATCATTCATTAAGGATAAAGAAGAATTATAGGGACCTTGCAAGAAAACCTTAGCATTAAGTACCAGGCCGACTTTTATAAAGGTATTCTGAAATCCTTGTTCTAATTTTGTACTAGGACCAGTGACATCGGTAACAACTAATTCACCAATTGTCTGATCTAAACTAATTGTGGTATTATTAATATCACCACCACCGTTTGAAACAACTTCATTATTTTGAGAATACAAAGAAGTCCCAATGATTAGGCCAATGGCCGAAAAGATAATTTTAATCATGATTAATTTCAAGTTTGCACTAACGCCCCAATCAATGATTAAATCGAACCAATAAATATGTTAATTGAAAATGAAGGTAAAAATTGTTCATGTTTGGGACAATTAGCAATTGATTTTACTTTTCAAATAAAGTGAATTTTGTTAACATATGATAATTATATTAAATCTTTTTGATTAGAATTATCATTATTCGGTACATATTTTTATTATATAATATTGATTTACAATCATTTAACTTAATATAATATTTTAGCATTATTCTGATATTTTGAGATATTAAATGTTAATAATCTTTCAAAATCCTATAAATTCATAAGTCTTTTGTAAGAAATATTGTATTAAACTAAGTCCGATATAATTTTAAAATGACCTTTCTTATAAACAATTGATTCTTAATCTATTTATCTGAAAGTATTCTACAAGAAATAGCAATTTGACTTAATTTCATTGAATATCATTACTAGGTAAATATCAAGAATCAATATTATTTCTTTTGAACTCAATTTGGGGTAATTGTTTTAGTGTTTTTTAAAAATTAGTCATAAAAAAAGCCCTTCACAAATGTGAAGGGCTTCGAGAAAGGCGGCGACCTACTCTCCCACGATTGTAGTACCATTGGCGCAAATGGGCTTAACTTCTCTGTTCGGAATGGTAAGAGGTGAGCCCCATCGCTATAACCACCTTAGTTTTCAGGTATCGGTTTCCGTTACGATCGCGTCCGGCCGAAGCCTTGGCGAAGGCGGATAACCACCTTAGTTTTAAGTGACTGGTCGTTAGTACGTAGTAAATTAGTCAAACTAATCACTAGGAACTAATTCCTGGTCACTATCACGCCTTGGCGTGATCAATATCTTGACATATCGAGGAATGATTCATGAACAACAAGCATTGAACTTTATAAAAAGAGCGGCGTACAATAAGCCTATGGGTTATTAGTACTACTCGGCTATGACATTACTGCCTTTACACCTGTAGCCTATCAACGTGGTAGTCTTCCACGACCCTTTAAAGAAATCTCATCTTGTGGTGGGTTTCGCGCTTATATGCTTTCAGCGCTTATCCCTTCCCAACGTAGCTACCCTGCAATGCCCTTGGCAGGACAACAGGTTCACCAGAGGTTAGTCCAATCCGGTCCTCTCGTACTAGGATCAGATCCACTCAAATTTCTAACGCCCACTGTAGATAGAGACCGAACTGTCTCACGACGTTCTGAACCCAGCTCGCGTGCCACTTTAATGGGCGAACAGCCCAACCCTTGGGACCTTCTCCAGCCCCAGGAT
>JABDMQ010000353.1 GCA_013001365.1 Flavobacteriaceae bacterium | reverse complement strand
TCATTGAAGTTTATACGAAAGTCTCTAAGATCGCCAAGAGTTTAAGAAAGAAACCAAGACCTGTCTTACTGGAGTTCAAGACATTCCGGATGCGAGGGCATGAGGAAGCCAGTGGGACCAAATACGTACCTCAAGAATTAATGGATGAGTGGGCTGCAAAAGACCCACTAATGAACTATCAGGAATTCCTAAAGAATGAAGGAATATTGAATGAGGAATCCGAAGTGCAGATCAAGGAAGCAATCATTCATGAAATAAACCAGAATCTTGAACTCGCTTCCAAGGAGGCAGTGATACAACCTAATGAAACTTATGAATTAAATGATGTGTACAAAAGCTTTGTATATCAAGATATTAAGCCTGATTTAAATTTAGAAGAGCTACGATTAATTGATGCGATTTCACAAGGGCTCAGCCAATCCATGGAACGCCATGATGACTTGGTCATCCTTGGTCAAGACATCGCAGAATATGGTGGTGTTTTCAAGATAACCGAAGGATTCACTGAGAAGTTCGGAAAGGAACGTGTTCGTAATACGCCAATTTGCGAATCCAGTATTGTTGAAACTGCCATGGGATTATCTATTAAGGGGCGAAAGAGCATTATGGAGATGCAATTCGCGGATTTTGCTACATCAGGATTCAATCCAATCGTTAACTACTTGGCCAAATCATATTATAGATGGAACCAAAGTGCGGATGTCGTAATCCGAATGCCTTGTGGTGGAGGCGTGGCTGCAGGACCATTTCACTCTCAGACCAATGAGGCATGGTTTACAAAAACCCCTGGACTTAAAGTAGCTTATCCCGCCTTCCCTTACGACGCAAAAGGTCTTTTGGCAACTGCAATTAACGACCCTAATCCTGTCATGTTCTTTGAGCATAAGGCCTTGTATAGAAGTATTCGCCAGGAAGTTCCAACAAATTATTATACAATGCCGTTCGGGAAAGCTTCTTTAATAAAGGAAGGTACAGATGTTACGATCATATCCTATGGTGCAGGCGTACATTGGGCAATCGAAACCCTGGAGAATAATCAAGAAATATCAGCTGACTTATTAGATCTAAGGACTTTGCAGCCCTTAGACGAAGAAGCGATCTTCAATTCAGTGAAGAAAACTGGTAAAGCCGTAATACTCCAAGAAGATAGCTTATTCGGTGGTATTGCTTCAGATATTTCTGCAATGATCATGGAAACTTGTTTTGAATACTTGGATGCCCCAGTAAAGCGTGTTGCAAGCATGGAAACACCTATTCCTTTCATAGACCAATTGGAAGAACAGTATTTGGCAAAACGTAAATTTGAATCCGCCTTACTCGAATTATTGGCATATTGATTCCTGTTCCATTAAAAACAAGAAACGATTCTTAAGAAGCCAATTTTAGCTATCTTTAACCTTCAATCAATTTAATTACACAATGAAAAAAATGAACTATTTGGCAACAGCACTAACCTTGTTAGTTTTGTTAGCTTGTAAGAAGAATGAACCCAACCGAGACTATGTTGCTCTCGAAGTTCCGGTTGCTGAAAAAAGCCCTGAAGAATTGACCATACATGGCGATACCAGAATAGACGATTATTTTTGGATGCGCTTGTCTGACGAGCAAAAGAACGCCGAATCACCAGATGAGCAAACCCAAAAGGTCCTGGATTATTTAAATTCTGAGAACGATTATAAGGAACGCGCTTTAAAGCATACCGAAGGGCTTCAAGAGAGTCTGTTCGATGAGATCGTTGGTCGCATAAAGAAGGACGATCAATCGGTGCCTTATAATAATAATGGCTATTCCTATTACACGCGCTATGAAGAAGGGATGGACTACCCATTGTATTGCAGGAAGAACCTTGACGGAGGAGAAGAAGAGATCATGCTTAATGGTCCGGAAATGGCAAAGGGCTATGATTATTATGGCATTGGAAGCCGCTCCGTGAGCGAGAACAATGAATTATTGGGTTACGGAATTGACACAGTCTCAAGACGGCGTTACAACGTCTATTTCAAGAACCTGAAAACTGGAGAAATGCTAAAGGACCAACTAGGCAATACAACAGGTGGCGTTGTTTGGGCAAATGATAACAAGACGGTCTTTTATACCAGCAAAGACCCTGTAACCCTGAGGGCTCATAAAATCTACAAGCATGTCTTGGGCACTGATCAATCGGAAGATCAAATGGTATATGAGGAAACCGATGATACCTTTAGTTGCTACGTTTTCAAATCAAAGTCTGATGCGTATATCATTATCGGAAGTTATCAAACTCTTTCAACAGAATTCCGATACCTCGATGCGAATACGCCAAATGCTGAATTCAAGGTTGTGCAACCGAGAGAAAAGGACCTGGAATATTCTTTGGATCATTTTGAGGATCATTTTTATATCAGAACGAATAAAGATGCCAAGAACTTCAAACTAGTAAAAACTCCTATTGACAAGACAACAAAAGAGAATTGGGTTGATGTGATCCCTCATCGAGAAGATGTATTTCTTCAGGGGTTCGTTGTTTTCAAGGACCATTTGGTATTGACAGAACGTCTTAATGGATTAAGGACCATTAGAGTCAAGGACTGGCAAGGAGAAAATGATCATTATATAGAATTCAATGATCCAGCTTTCGTGGCCTATACGAGTACAAATCTCGATTTCGATACAGATATATTGCGTTATGGCTATACATCGCTTACGACACCAAACAGTACGTTTGATTACAACATGAATTCAAAAGAACAAGTCTTATTGAAGGAAGAAGCGGTACTCGACGATGAGTTCAATAAGGACAATTATGTCTCAGAGCGGATTTATGCTACAGCTCCTGACGGTGTAAAAGTGCCAATCTCATTGGTATACAAGAAAGGAACAGATATCAATCCTGAGACACCTTTGCTTTTATACTCTTATGGATCCTATGGCTCAAGTTCAGAGCCATCATTCAGGTCAGACAGGCTTAGTCTGTTGGATAGAGGCTTTGTTTATGCCTTGGCCCACATACGTGGTGGACAGGAAATGGGAAGGCATTGGTATGAGGATGGTAAATTGTTGAAAAAGAAAAACACATTCACCGATTTCATTGCATGTGGCGAACACTTGGTCAATGAGGGCTTTACAAGTCCAGAGCATTTGTATGCCATGGGAGGAAGCGCAGGAGGTTTGCTTATGGGTGCTGTCGTGAACATGAAACCAGAACTTTGGAATGGTGTCGTTGCAGCAGTTCCTTTCGTGGATGTTGTATCAACTATGCTGGATGAAACAATTCCGCTTACTACGTTTGAATTTGACGAATGGGGCAATCCGAAGAACAAGGAATACTACGACTATATGAAATCCTATTCACCGTACGATAACGTTGAGGCCAAGGACTATCCTAATATCCTTGTAACTACAGGCTACTGGGATAGCCAAGTACAGTACTGGGAGCCTGCTAAATGGACGGCAAAGCTTCGTGAATTGAAAACAGATGACAATCTTCTGGTACTCGATTGCGATATGGAAACTGGACATGGCGGCAAATCTGGACGATTTGAACGATACAAGCGAACAGCATTGTATTATTCGTTCTTGCTCAATTTAGAGGGCTTGACTGATTTCAAGCTGTAGATTAATAACTTTATAATTAAAGGCCAGTGCATAGTTAGTGCACTGGCTTTTGCTTTTCTAAACATTATTGTCATTTAAAATTTGAATAATTCCTGACGAATCGTCTTGTTTACTGAAAATATGTCATCTAACAGTTTGGTAATCAGTACTGGTACATAATTTGAACACTTCTAGAAAACATTGAAATAAAGTTAAATTTAAATGAATACGCTATGAGTAATTTGATCAACACACCGAAAAGAAGGGGAGTGCAAAGAGCACGAACCAATTTTGGCACTTTTCCAAGTCTTTCAACTTGGTTCGATGATATTCTAGGAGATGATCTTCCAAACAGGTTCGTGTCCAATTTCAACACTGGCATTACGCTTCCAGCGGTAAATATCAAGGAAAATGCTGATGCATATGTTGTAGAAATGGCCGTCCCTGGATTCAAGAAGAATGATTTTAACGTCAACGCAGAAAACAACGTGTTGACCATTTCTTCTGAAACTGAGGAAACAAAGGAAACTGAAGAAGACAACTATACTAGAAGGGAATTTGGATATTCCTCGTTCAAGAGAACATTCAGTTTACCGGATACCGTTGCTTCCGATAAGATCTCGGCCAAGTACGAAGAAGGAATCTTAAATGTAGTTCTTCCAATACGAGAAGAAGCAAAGCAGAAACCATCAAGAAACATTAAGATTTCCTAAATAGGAAACAAACAAAAAAAGGGAGCTAAAAAGCTCCCTTTTTTATTTGTACTTTTTAACTACGATGCTTGCCCCTGCAATATCTTAGCAACTGCCTGAACTTCGTCCAGAACCCTAAGAAGGTTCCCGCTCCAAAGCTGTTCTATCTCTTTTTCAGAATAACCTCTTCTAACTAATTCCAATGTTACATTGAATGTCTCTGAGGCATCACTCCATCCTTCAATACCGCCACCTCCATCAAAATCACTGCTAATACCTACATGGTCAATGCCCATTTTATCAATGAGATAATCTATATGGTCTACAAAATCACCGACATTAACAGCAGGAGGGAAGCCTTCAATATCTTTTGCTTTTGCATTAGTTTCATCAAGGACTTTCTGCCGTGCGGCAATGAAATCCATTTGGGCTTTCTCCTCCAAAGCCCTGAATTCTGTCCAATTATACCATTTAACTCCCATGGAATCAGCTACTTCTTCCCTGATTTCCTTGAGTTTGGCATCTCGCGTTTCGTATTTTTCTGTATTTAGATATGATTTGAAAGCAACGGTTTGCACCACACCACCATTTTCCTTTATCCATTCTAATTGCTCATCGTCTAGGTTTCGACTATGATCGCATAAGGCTCTTGCTGAAGAATGAGATGCTATGATAGGAGCTTTGGTCAATTCGATCATTTGTTTCATGGCTTCCTTAGATGGATGGGAAACATCGATCATCATTCCATATTTGTTCATTTCTGCCACTACTTGTTTACCAAGTTCGCTTAATCCGTTATGTAGCCATACATCATCTTTTTCTCCCGTATTGCTATCCGATAATTGACTATGCCCATTATGTGACAAGGACATATAACGTCCACCTAGGTCATAGAACTTCTTCACATTATTAATATCTGTTCCGACTGGATATCCGTTCTCTATTCCGATCATGGCCACCTTTTTACCGGATTTTACAATTCGTCTAACATCATCAGAGTTATAGGCCAATTCAATCTTCTCAGGAGCGGCTTTTTCGCAAAGCCAATGAATGGCTTCAAATTTAGCTATGGCATTGTCATATGCTTTCTTATAGCCTTCCGCACTTAAGGTGTCTTGACCGGTATAGACAATAAACCAGGGCACGTCCAGACCACCTTCCTCCATCTTTGGCAAGTTGACCTGAGAAGCCAGGCGCTGCGTATAATTGGTTGAATCTGTAAAATTCGAAAGGTTGATGTCACAATGCGTGTCTAAAGTAATGACACGTTCATGGATGTCCTTGGCCTTTGCAATAAGTTGCTCTTCCGTTAGTTCTGTTTCCTTACAAGATGAGAAGCATATAATGACCATTAAAAACAGGATTGAGGGTTTCATAGTTATGGATTTGATTAATCGAATCAAATATAACAAAAATGAAGTTGCACAGAATTGAGTTCACAATTCAAGCTATATAATTAAAAAACCTGAATCATATGAAATTGATCCAGGTCTTTCGCTTTTTTGGTTGAGATGCTATTCTACTAAGTAAGCCAAGCTTTTTCCCTTGCCCCTTTAGAGTACCAATAGAGCAATCCTGCTACCAGTATTACAACTATAGGCATTATCATTCTTGTTCCTTCGATTGCCACATAATCCTGAAGAAAGAAATTATAGACTTGTTGAGCGAGTACACCGATCAAGGAAAGCATGAATAAAGGCACTGCCCATCTCTTTCTTAATAAAAGTGCGATACAGCCCAATGTTCCGGCAAAAACTGCAATAGCGAAAGCTGCTGTTACCCATGCAGGTACATTATTATACCAATTCTGGTCAGCTTCTGGCAATAAAGCCATCTGTTCGTCGGTCATATAGGCTTGGCCTAAATAGGCCACAACGCCCAATAAATTCCAGACAAGTCCTGCAATCGAGATGATCCAAAACCACACTGGTAATTTTGTATTGTTTGTCATAATTTGAATGTTTTTTCGTTAATATTTTATTAGTTAGTTTGTTGTTATACGTTACAATGTAGGCAGTTTACAGTAAATAACCAAGTAAATTTATGACCGGAAGTGTTACAGAACCTCTATATTGATTTACTGAAATCTGACGTTTGGTATTGTTTTTGAAGACCTTAAAATGCAAAAATTGTTGTTAAATTAAAGGCAGTATTGAAAGTCATCACTTAGTTTTGCAACTAATATTGAAAATGAAAACCAAATATTCTTTCTTAATTGCTATTCTTGGTATTGCCATGTCGATCCATGCTCAGACTGATGTTGAGAATACGTCGACCCAAATTCCTGTTGAGGAAAACCAGGATGCTGAAAAGGACAATGTTACCGAAGATAGCCCTTTCGATAAACCAATAGAGATTCCTGATTTCAAGCCCGAAGAAGGAGAAGAGGATAAGTTGTCTCTTCCTGTATCTGGCAGTGTCAAAGAACTAGATTACAAGCGTGAAAAAGGATTTAGCATGGACCAGCAGAGCACCTTGATAGATCCAGGAGTGATCTTCGAGAAACGATGGGAAGACAGGAAAAAGCAAATTGCATTAGCAGAAGACCGTTCAGGTGATTTCAGAAGGAACCAGAATCTTGGGACATTCAGGACCAGGGAAGGAAAAGTCGATGTTGTTTACCGAGATCATCAGTATCCAGATGGAGACCGAATCATGGTCTTGGTAAATGATGATATAATAAGGTCCAATGTACTCTTGCATACTGGATATAGCGGATTTAACTTGAATCTGGAACCAGGCATCAATAAAATAGATTTCGTGGCGCTTAATCAAGGCGAATCAGGTCCGAACACGGCCTATATTGCTGTTTATGACGAAAATGGCACCTTGATCTCCGCTAACGAATGGAACCTCGCAACAGGCTTTAGAGCAACCATTGTGGTTGTCAAGGAGAAGACCATGGAGTAATTCTTCATCCATTGGTAATTCGTATTTTTATGTCATTAATCAACTGACATGAAAAAAAAATTCTGGAATTCGGAACGAGTAGTAAGTTTTTCTGCAATGTTCATCAGCCTATTGACCCTTTTCATTTTTATAAAGCAAACCAATATCATTGAGCGTCAGAGCAGGCTTTCGGCCTTGCCATATTTAATGGTCGAAACCTCTAATAATTCAGAGGACAATACATTTGAGATAGAAATCGTAAATCACGGGGTTGGGCCTGCCATCATAGAAAAGCGAGTCATTATATACCAAGGCAAGGAATACAACATGGAATTCCAGGATTTCCTTAGACAATATATTCCAGAAATGGATAGCGTGAATATCACTTCTAGTTCTACAGTGCAGATAGGACTTTCTATTCCTGCTGGGCGGTCTCGCGAGATCTTGAAAGTGGGAGGTGGACAAAAAAGCTATACTACCTTTTTGAAGATCATGCAGGAACTGCAAGAGGAGAATAGCGTATTTGATTACGAAATTCAGTATCGATCAATATATGAGGAACGTTGGGAGATTGGTTCTAGGTCTGATGTCCCTATAGAACTTTAAGATTTTTTCAAATAAAACATGTTAAATTCAGCTACACTAATTCAAACTTTAAGAATATTTGTCATGTCGAAACTATATTTAATTCCCTTGATCATAATCGTGTTAAGTTGTAATCCTCAACCAGACGAAGAGAGGTCCATTATTAATGAAAACAATACTAGTGAGGCTTCAATTATTCCAGGTAGTTTCGCGCATACGGTTTATTTTTGGCTTCATGAACCGAAAAACCAAGATCATCGAAAATCGTTTGAAACCTCGTTGAAAAAATTCTTGAATACTTCCAAGAACATCACCACAAAGCATATTGGCATTCCTGCATCAACCAATCGAGAGGTGATCGATAACAGTTATACCTATAGTCTTTTGCTGACATTCAAGGATAAAGAAGCCCAGGACAGATATCAAGAGGAGCCAGCCCATAAACTGTTCATAGAGGAGTCATCCGGTCTTTGGTCGAAGGTTTTGGTCTATGATAGTGTTAATATCATTGAATAAACAAGAAATTATTTCTCTTCGGAAATTATGCTGGAAGTGCATTTACATTGGACTGCAGCGCAGATACACCTAGCAATTTTAAGGGATTTTTCAAATAAATCGTATTAATGTGTGACAATTCAGCTTTTGTCTATACTAATACTCCAAAAGCCATCAATTGACGGATAAAGAACAAGATTTTGTGCAGATCATTAAGGAGCATGAAGGTATCATATTCAAGATTGCCAGAATGTATTCCAATAATCGGGAAGATCTAAATGACTTATATCAAGATATCGTATATCAGTTATGGAAATATTTTGATACGTTCAAGGGAGAATCCAAGGTAAGTACTTGGATGTATCGTGTGTCACTTAATACGAGTATTTCGAGATGGCGAAAGGAAAAGAGGCAAGGCCAGAAAGTAGATATTGAGCATCTATTCCTGAAACAAGAAGAGAATTACGATTCGGAGTTTGAGGAAAGATTGAATAAGGTCTACGCTAAGATCAGGCAGCTTAATGACATTGAAAAAGGGTTGATGCTACTGCTATTGGAAGGCAAGAAATATGGAGAGATTGCTGAAGTAACAGGATTTAGCCCAAGTAATGTAGGCACTCGAATATCAAGGATAAAAAAGAAACTCAAAGAACAATTAAAAAATACATAAGACCATGAACTTAGAAGATATGCAAAACGTATGGTCTGAAATGACCATGAAAATCGAAAAACAAGAACATTTAACAAATCAACTAATTATGGAAATGACCCAGCAGAAATTCAAAAATAAAATAGGTGCCATCAACAAATATGAATCTGGCGGTGCCATCATATGTTTTATTGCAGCTTTGTTTGTAATTATTAATATTGACAAGCTTGATACATGGTATTTATTGGCAAGCGGCATATTCATTGTAGGCTACCTGATCATTATTCCTTTCCTCGTTCTGAGGTCGATCATGAAAATGAAACAAATAGATATTGCTGGAAACAACTATAGGCAATCCTTAATTGATTTCGTCAGACGCAAGAAACATTTTATGCTATTGCAAAAAACCGCTGTGTTCACGAACGTACTGCTTATCATCTTTATATTGCCTGTTTTGAGTAAAATAGTGAATAATAAAGACTTGTTCTTGGAAAGCGGCAATATCTGGTTTTGGTATATACTGGGAATGCTATTGTTCTTGATTCCTTTTTCTATTTGGGGATACAAGAGTTATAAAAAGATAACATCTTCTGCCAAAAATTTATTGGA
>JABDMQ010000293.1 GCA_013001365.1 Flavobacteriaceae bacterium | reverse complement strand
CTCCTGGTGTGGCCTTAATGACTTTTCCTTCTTGGTTTACAACTATATCTACTACTACTAAACCATATTCATTCGTACAACCTTCATAATCCCCAAATTTTGCTTTGCCTCTTCCATTCAGACCATACCCCATTCCACCATTGCCAAAGCCAGGTATTCCTTCATATGGAGCATATGGGTCATTCCCATTTTTTTGGCCTTCGTCACCAGGTAAATTATCATTTCCTTCACTTCCTGTAGCTTTACCATCAGAATTGCTGACTCCTCCAATTAAATTATCCAAAGCTTTCTTTTTAGCTTCCTGTGCTTTACGCTCTTTCTCTTCTGCTTCCTTTCGCTCTCTTTCAGCACGTTCTGCAGCTTCTTTGGCCTTTCTCTCTGCATCTTCCTTGGCTTTTTTCTTCTTCATTGCAATGGACTCCTCATTATCTTCGGTCAATGCTTCTTCCGGTGATTCTTTTTTTACATTTTCCTTTGGTCTAACTTCTTTTGTAGTTTCCTTAGGAGTATCCTTTATTTCTTGTGGAGTCGATTTTATTGGCTCTTTTGGCTGAATTCTACCACTGCCAAAATCAGTTGTTCCAAAATTAACAGCGATACCATATTCTTCTGGAGGATCCATATAATCATGACCAACAATGAACAAGAGCAAAACTAGGATTATGGTAATCAATGCCGTGATCTTTGCTGAATCTTTCTCATGTTTGGTCTCAAAATACTTCACCGTCTCTTCTAATTTGGTTTAACCGCTAATATTACCTTGAATTTATTCCTATTTGCTATATCCATCACTTTAACCACATTCTCGACAGGTACCGTTTTTTCGGCTCTCAAGACAATGGTAGGTTTACTTTCTTTCGATAGCATTTTTTGCAATTCGCTTTCAAGAACACTAGACCCGACAAGCTTTTGATCAATATAATAATTAAGATTCTTGGTTATGCTTACTGCAACGGATTTTTTGTTCTCCGTTTTACCGCTCGCACTTGGTAGCAGGATATCAATGGCATTGGTTGTAACTAAAGTTGAAGCCAGCATGAAGAATATTAAAAGCAGGAACACAATATCCGTCATTGACGACATATTGAATTCTGGTGTGACTTTATTTCTACCTCTAAATCTCATACTATATTGGTTCACTTAAATGATCAAGGAATTCAACCGAATTCGCTTCCATCTGATACACAACTTTATTGGTCCTGACCACTAAATGATTGTAAGCGATATACGCGATTATTCCAACGATCAAACCTCCTACCGTTGTTGTCATAGCAGTATAAAGGCCATCGGACAGCTGCTTAATATCGATTTGCCCACCTGAGTTGGCAATTTCGAATATTGACAATATCATTCCAATTACCGTACCAAGAAACCCAATCATTGGTGCCACTCCTGAAATTGTTGCAAGCACGCTGACATGCTTCTCAAGCCCATAGATTTCTAGGCGCCCAGCATTTTCTATGGCTGTATTAATGTCTTCCAAAGGTTTGCCAATTCTCGTTATGCCTTTACTGATCAGCCTTGATACTGGAGAATTAACTTGTGTACAAAGCATTTGAGCAGAATCGATTTTACCATGAGTTACATGGTCCTTGATCTGGTTCATGAAATTAGGATCGATCTTGGATGCTTCCTTGATGGCAAAAACGCGTTCAAAATAGATATAGATCGCCACGATCAGTAGTACAAATAATATGGCAATAATAACGGTTCCAGCAGTACCTCCGCTGCTTATGAGCTCAATGATAGAAAGAGTTTTTTCAGTTTGTTCACTCTCTAACTGTAGGCTAGCACCATCTTGGGCCGAATCCTGCAATACAATATTTAGCATAGTTTAAATTTAATTATTGCTATAACGCCTTTTATGTGAGTTAAGTATTTAAAAAACTGTTCGAATAGCCATAAATACAACAGTTCCTGCTAAAAATCCGATAAGTGCCAACCAAGATATCTTTCTTAGATACCAGAAAAAATCAATTTTTTCCATTCCCATGGCCACAACTCCTGCCGCAGATCCAATGATTAGCATACTACCTCCTGTACCCGCAGAATAAGCAATGAAGTGCCACAACTGATCATCTACGGCCTCAGAGAACATCCCTAGACTTGCCGCTACCAATGGTACGTTATCGATAATTGCAGAACCAACTCCCAATAATATAAGTACAAGGTCAGAAACCAATGTTCCAGATGGTTCTGTACCCATGAGAGGCATGGTTTGCTTCAGGTTTTCTGCAAACCCGAATAAAATGCCCAAGGATTCCAGCGCCGCAACGGCCATCAAAATCCCTAGAAAGAACAATATACTTGGCATCTCGATCTTAGAAAGAGAATGGTGAAC
>JABDMQ010000276.1 GCA_013001365.1 Flavobacteriaceae bacterium | reverse complement strand
TTAAAAGGTTCAGTATATGTTCATGATCCCTTGATTGAATTGTAATCGGGGTATAAACCTTTGAGAATAATTGTACGATATTGTTTAGTTTTTCTATAGGAAAACCAAGTAGGACATTAGATAAGTAACATTCCATTATCATTCCAATAGCTATAGCCTCACCATGCAATAAATCCTTTTTATCCTTGTTCTCCAGGAAATAAGATTCAATAGCATGGCCCAGAGTATGGCCAAAATTCAATGTCTTTCTTATATTTCTCTCAAATGGGTCCTTTGTGACTATCTCATCTTTAATAATGACAGAATCACGGATTAAATTATCAATTTGAGAAGATGGCCCCTTCTCAATGTACTCTTTCATTCTTTGCCAATAATCTTCATCTCTGATAAGCCCATGTTTAAGCATTTCTGCCATTCCTGAACATATTTGCTCTTTCGGCAAAGTGTTAAGGTAAGATGTGTCAATAAGAACCATTTCGCCAGAATTTATGACACCAATTTGATTCTTGAGATTATCAAGGTCAACGCCAGTTTTTCCACCTACGGAAGCATCAACCATAGAAAGAAGAGTAGTTGGAATATTAATATATTCTATACCTCTTTTAAATGTTGAGGCTACAAACCCTCCAAGATCCGTAATTACACCTCCACCAAGATTGATCAATAGACTTTTCCTGTCAGCTCCAAGTTTCGAAAATCTTCGCCATAAAGAATTGCAAGTTTCTATTGTTTTATAAGATTCCCCACCCTGGATTTCAATTATTTCTAATGGCTTTTTTATCTTAATATGTTCGTGAAACCTTGGTAAGCAAAGCGCTCGAGTATTCTCATCTACCAATACCATTATCATTGAGAAATTATTAGTATCTAAATAGTCATTAAGCGAGATATAACATGTTTCATTAAAATGAATAGCATTACTTTTTGTTACAATGGTTTGCATCAATTCAGGAGTTATAATAAGGTGATGAAATTAAGGAGAAAATTGTAAATAAAGTAAAAGGAGTATAATTATATTTGTTTAAAATATCCTTGATTTTTGACTGAACAAAGACTTTTTGACAATACTGAAATCGCCTTTGAATTGAAAACCGATTCAGAATTAGAGCGCGCCTATTTCTTGTTCAAGATGATTTCACACCAACCGTTGGTTAGAATCGGCACTGCTGCGACCAATTTCGCAATAAAAGCCAATTTACCAGTCGAAGGATTGATACGAGCTACTGTATTCGACCATTTTTGTGGTGGAGTTAATGAAGAAGATTGTATTCCTGTTATCGATAAAATGTTCACTAAGGGAGTATGTACAGTACTCGATTATTCAGTTGAAGGCAAGGAAAGTGAAGATCAATTTGATGCGGTTGCAAAAAGGACTATTGAAATCATAAATTTTGCGGCTAATAAAGAGGCAATGCCAATTGCTGTATTTAAGCCTACCGGTCTTGGCCGGTTTGATTTGTATGAGAAAGTTGGCGCCGGAGGAGTATTATCTCTAGAAGAAAAGCAGGAATGGTCTAGAGTTGTCAAACGATACCATAGAATTTGTAAAATTGCCAAAGAAAAGGATGTTGAGATTCTTATCGATGCTGAAGAAAGTTGGATGCAAGATGCTGCAGACGATCTGGTTGAAGAAATGATGAAAATTTACAATAGGGACAAACCTATTGTTTACAACACGTTACAGACATATCGATGGGATAGGTTGCCCTACTTGAAAGAATTACATAAGCGTGCTAAAAGAGATGAATTTAAAATAGGAATGAAAATCGTTAGAGGTGCCTATATGGAGAAAGAAAGAGACAGGGCAGAGGCAAAGGATTATCCCTCACCGATTTGTAAAGATAAGAAGACCACAGATTTGAATTTCAATGAGTCTATGGCCTACATACTTGGTAATATTCAGGAAATATCTCTTTTTATTGGTACCCATAATGAAGAAAGTTGTTATAAAGCAATGCAACTTATGGATAAGATAGGCATACCAAAAGACGACAATCGTGTCTGGTTTGGACAATTATATGGCATGAGTGACCATATTAGTTTTAATTTATCTAAGGAAGGTTACAATATCGCGAAGTACTTGCCTTTTGGTCCCGTCAAGGACGTAATGCCATATTTAATAAGAAGAGCAGAGGAGAATACTTCGGTGGCAGGACAGACAAGTAGAGAATTGAATTTACTTAAGGAAGAAAAAGAACGCAGGAAACTATGATTTTGCGAATTTCCACCAAGTTTTTTTCCTGTTAGGGTTATTTCCATAACCATATCCGTAACCTTTTTTGGTTTGAACATCATTAAGCAGAATGGACATATTCGGTAGTCGTTTTTGTTCATACATTGTCTGGGCAGTATTAAGCTGGCTTTTATCCAAATGACCCGCCCTAATTACATAAACAAATAGGTCTGCATGTTGACTAATCAGTAATGTGTCTGTAACGAGCCCAACAGCAGCAGTGTCAACTATAACATAATCATACATATTCTTGACCTTATCAAATAGAACTTTCATTCTATCACTCATCAATAACTCAGCTGGATTTGGAGGAACAGTGCCAGAACTAATTAAATGAAGGTTTGGATTGCTTTCATGAGATGTGAGAACATCCCCGATCTTAAGTTTAGGATTTCCAATGAAATCAGTTAGGCCAAGATCCTTAATCTTCATTTTAAGATATGCATTTACCTTAGGCATACGAATATCTGTTTCGATGATCAATACCCTTTTGTTGGAATAAGAAAGGGAAGATGCTAAATTAATAGCCGTATGAGATTTTCCTTCTTTACTTGTAGTAGAGGTGACAAAAATTATTTTTGCTCTATCTGTTGGTAAATGCGCAAGCATGAAATCAATATTGGTTCGTACTAACCTAAATGCCTCAGCTTTAGGTGAGTAGTCTACCTGTTTGACAATAGAATTCTTCTTTTTAGAATGTGGAATTTCACCTAGAAATGCGACATCCGTGAGTTTAGCAAGGTCACTTTTCTTCTTGACCTTGGTGTCCAACATATCTATAAGATAAATACTCCCAATTGGTAGTAATTCTCCAAGTACCAGACCCGCAAGTAATGAAAGCCCTCTTTTTGGGCTTACAGGTTCTATTGAACTAAAAGCTTTATCAATAACCTTTGCATTAGGTGTGGTGATACCTAAAGCAATTGCCATTTCCTCTCTTTTCTCCAATAAGTAAAGATATAACGATTCCTTTATGTTTTGTTGTCTTGTCAAGTCTCTTGATTGGCGTTGTTTTTTTGGAGCCGAATATATTTTTCCACTTAGTTTTCTGTCTTCTTCCTGCAAGGCATTTAGCCTGATTTGATTAGATGATTTAATATTAGACAAACTCTGATTCAATGATTTTCTAAGCGTATTTATTTGACCATCTAAATTTACGATTGTTGGGTTTTTTTCAGTAGAATTTTTCAAAATTCTGTTACGTTGTTGAACCAGTTCATTGATTTGCGCTGTCGTGGTGTTATAGGTCACATCAACGATTCCGATGTTTGACGGAATTAATTCACCAACTCCACTTTTATCCGAAAGATAATCGGACATATAATTCACCAATTCCAATTGTGTATTGGTTTCGACTAGTCTTGCTTCAGTTTCCTGTTCACTTGCCAAATAGAGACTTGATTGTGAGTCCAGATCTGTCAATCTATTTGTTTTTTGAATTATTTCAGCTGTAAGGTCTACTTCAGAAAGCTCAGCAGAAACAGCTTGCAATCTTTCATTAATAAAATCAAAAGTGGCAGCAGTAGCCAATCGTTTATCTTCAATTACCTCATTATTATATTGGCTAATTAGACTATTTAAGATATCAATACCTCTTTCTTTTACTGCATCCTTCAAAGATAATTTGAGGATGTTGGAGCCATTGGTCGCTGTTGTAACTCCTAGGCGTTTACGAAGACCTGCGACTTTTGCAGTTAAAGGATTTAATTTAACTGTGATTTTATCATTGACCTTTAATTTACCGTTTTCAAAATTTGGTGTAATAACGATACCGCCATAGGAAGTACTGATTTTGGCACCAAACTCATAAATATAATTTTTTTCTGTCTCTTCCTTATTATCGAAAGTAAATTCATTAACAGAATTTACAATTATGGTAAAAGTGGTATCAACTTTATGAATAATCGAATCACTTGCAAAAAAACTTAGCGAAATAGGCGGATTTTTATAGACTTCACTTGAATGTACTTTCCCTTCTGTAAAGTACTGTATATTCAAGTCTAAGTCGTCGGCTACTTTTGTAATAAGGTCAACTGAATTAAGGATTTCAATTTCATCTTCAATTATCGTACTGTTTTGTGTGAACATACCATAATTCTGCATGGATTGCAATTCCTTTAATGAAGAATCGTTTTCGTCTTGATTCTTAAGCTTGATACTTGCTTGCACCTGATATTCATATTTGGCATATCGCAAATAGACAAAAGCAATGAATAAACCAGCGATAACACCAGCCATAATCCATTTCCATTTGGAAAGATAAAGACCTATTAGATCTTTTATAAAACCTGCATTGTCAAATGAACTATTTTCCATCAGATTACTGACTAATTAATAATGCTACTATCGTTGATAAAACCGCTACGGCAGATATAATGGTGCCATTATTTGGATTGTATTTCGACGTATTGACCATAGATTTATTTGGCCTTACATAGATTACATCATTTTGCGCTAAATAATAATTCTTTGAAGCAAGCACCTTTGCAGAAGTAAGGTCGAAGGTAGCAAACTTCTTTTGTCCATCAACCTCTCTTGTCAACAAAATATTCTTTCTATCACCATGAATGGTTAAATCATTAGCCAATCCCAATGCTTCTGTCAGGGAAACTTTTTCATCTTGAATTATGAAAGTCCCAGGGCTATTCACTTCTCCTAATACCGTAACGGTAAAATTGGCTATTCTAATATTTACTATTGGGTCTTTAACATATTCTTCCAATTTGTTTTTTAGCAAAGCTGTTGCCTCTAATCTGGTCAATCCGGCAATCGAGATTGTTCCTAATACAGGAAATTCAATGTTACCGTTCTTATCAACAAGGTAAGTCTGAACTTGTATGCTCGATTGGGCAGTCTGTGCGCCGACAGATGCTATGGACCATAGATTGAAAGGTCTCACCGCGTCCGGATCAAGACCTGAGACATTTATTGTGAGCATATCGTCTGGTTGATATTTAATCTCAGGATTAATGACAGGCTGATTAAAATCACCAAGACCTTCATCCTGAAAATAGATGATATCGGTTCTTGATGCACATGAAGACAGTGCTAATAGAATTGTCGTTAAAAACAAGAACTTCAACTTTATAATAATTTTCTTTACTGTCATTTTGCTTTCTCTTAAATGTATTATTTGTCTAAAACCTCAAATTTAGAATTATTGGAAACATATTCAGGTACAATATCTTTAATTTTCGCAACAACGTCAAGATTTTGACATTTTAAATTAGTATTGCATAATTCTTGAATCTTGCCTTCTATTACTTCCAAATCGATTTTCTTTGTTTTAGCGATCATTATCTTTTCATGATATGTAGGTTTCGTATTTTCACCGTCCGCAAGGAGTTCTTCATAAATTTTTTCCCCTGGACGCAATCCAGTTATCTTAATGTCTATATCTTCCGGGTAATTGAGACCTGAAAGCTTAATCATATTTACAGCCAATTCGAATATATTTACCGGTTCGCCCATATCAAAAACGAAAATCTCACCTCCATTTCCCATGGCTGCCGCCTCTAAAACCAAAGAGCAGGCTTCAGGAATTGTCATGAAATAACGGGTGATTTCTTTATGTGTTACGGTTAATGGCCCACCATTTTCAATTTGTTTTTTGAATAGCGGAATCACAGACCCATTCGAACCGAGAACATTGCCGAATCTAGTGGTGATAAACCTGGTCGTCCCTTTGTTCTTTTTACAACTGATATATAGCTCAGCAATTCGTTTACTTGCACCCATTACGTTCGTTGGATTAACAGCCTTATCTGTAGACACCATGACAAACTTATTCACACCATGTTTAATTGACAGGTCTGTTATATTGACGGTGCCACTTATGTTCACACTAACTGCTTCATGTGGGCTGTTTTCCATTAAAGGCACGTGTTTATAGGCTGCTGCATGAAACACAATTTTAGGCTTGAACTCACTGAAAATTTGATCAATACGCACTTTATTCCGCACATCAGCCACAACCACATGGAAATTTTCTATCTCTTTTTGCCTGAATTCTTGCTGTAGATCGTATAAAGCTGATTCAGCATTATCAATAAGAACAAGTTTCTTGAATTTATAGTTGCAAAGTTTGCGCGCAATTTCGCTACCTATGGAACCTGCTCCACCAGTTACGAAGATTACCTGGTTTTCATATTCATCAATTAATACTGGATTAGTTATGTTTATCTCTTCTCTTCCTAAAAGATCTTCAATTTTAACATTTTTTATTTGCCCAATGCTCAAATCTCCATCAATCCAATTTTTTACGGGAGGAACTATCTTTACATTAAGCGAGTGGGAGAAGAATGAACTTGACAATTCTAGAAGGCGCTTGGGACTTATTTTTTGTATTGATATTATAACTTCATCAATATTATTCTTGTCGATGAACTGTTTGGTAATTTTTGAAGGAGGGTAGACATTCAACCTATCAATGGTCTTACCGACTTTTTTTTCATCATCATCAATAAAACCTACAACTTTCATATTACTCCTTGCATCTTGACTTATCGCTTCATAAGTAATCCTGCCTGAATCTCCAGCGCCATATATTAAAACAAGTGAAACCAACTCTGAGTCCGATGAAATTTCTCTATACAGGAACTTGATAAAAAACTTGAAACCTGTTAAAAAGAATATATTGAGCAATAGATGGATATAAATGACACCAGGGGCAATTTCGAAAACTTCTCCAAAATCGAATTTTCGCCCAATAAATGTTACCACGAATAACAATGTGGCCAAAACATTGACACTGATTACTGTATCTGTTATATCCTTTATGCCAGTGAATCTTACGACTCCTTTATAAGTCCCCAATAATAGAAAACTAATTAAGGCAAGTAATGCTATTATCGGTGTTTGCTTTGCAAAAACCAATAGATCGAATTCTAACTTGATGTTAAATCGGATGATGTAGGCAAAAAAGAACGTAAAAATCGTGACGCCAATATCGAGGGCCAAAATCAACCACCTCGATGCATATCGATTAAATAGCTTTACAAGGATCTTTCTATACATTGACTAAACAATTAATTATGGTACTTGTAACCCTAGAAAGGTCGGACTCTGTTAAATTAGAACCACTCGGCAGGCACAAGCCTCTATGGAAAAGATCTTCTGAAATACCATTTAGGTATTTAGGATAGCTTTTAAATATCGGTTGCATATGCATTGGCTTCCATAAAGGCCTGGATTCTATGTTTTCCTTTTCCATAGCAGATCTTAAGGCCTCTCTTTCTTCAAATGATTCAGTTAAAATAGTAGTAAGCCATCTATTGGAATAGCACCCTTGGTCTTCATCCAAGAATTCAATACTAGTAAAACCCTCTAGTTCCTTTCTGTAGAATTGATGATTATTCCTTCTTGCTTTTACATGGTCATCTAAAACTGTCATTTGCCCTCTACCAATGCCAGCAACAATATTTGACATACGATAGTTGTATCCTATTTCCGTATGATGGTATTCTACAGCTTTTCCTCTCGCTTGTGTCGACAGATAAACAGCTTTGTCCTTTATTTCTTTTGAATTGGCAATTAATGCTCCTCCACCAGATGTTGTTATGATCTTATTTCCATTGAATGATAAAATAGAGATATCTCCAAACGAACCACATTTCTTTCCATGATAACTGCTTCCAAGAGCTTCAGCACTATCTTCAAGAATAGGAATTTCATAATAATCTGCAATTTTGTTAATTTCCTGGACCTTATACGGCATGCCATATAGGTGAACAGCAATAATTGCCTTGGGTTTTTGCCCTTTGGAAATTCGGTCTTTAATAGCAATTTCTAACTGTTCAGGATCTAAATTCCATGTATCTTTTTCACTATCAACAAAAATTGGTGTGGCTCCTAGGTATACAATTGGGTTTGCAGAGGCTGAAAAAGTCTTGCTTTGGCAAATCACCTCGTCACCAGGCTTAATATCAAGAAGAATAAGTCCCAAATGAATTGCAGCCGTTCCAGAACTTAATGCAGCAACATATTTGTCCTTACCTAAATACTCTTGAAGACTATTTTCAAATTCATTTACATTTGGGCCCAAAGGCGCTACCCAATTTGTATCAAAAGCCTGTTTAATGAATTTTTGTTCAGAACCAGACATATGTGGTGACGATAGCCAAATTTTTTCTCCCATAAAATCGGTTTAGCCTAAACATTGAGTTTAGTAGTTAATTCTGGTTTGGGTTCTTAGTTGATCAATAGCTCTAAGAAGCTAATATACAAGCAAAAAAACTAAATTTCCAATGAATTGAGCAATATACGATTAAAGGTATTGATTTTACGATATTCCATTAAATGACTATGTAAATCATTAACTCTTGTTAATAATTCTCAGATAGATCAGAATTTGTATAATTCAACTAAAGATGCAAGTATTTGGTAATGAAATGGTTTAAATAGAGATTTACAAGTTGAAATAATTATTGTTTAATTAATATTCTGCAAGCATATTTTTTAAGAATCTCGAGAAAATTTGAGCACCTTTATCAGATAAATGTGTTAAGTCTTTCCAATAATCAATGCTATTATTTGATTCAAAATAACTAGAGTAATTGTAATAAGGAATGTTCATCTCTTTAAAAATTTTCGACAAGGCTGAATATTGATTTGCAC
>JABDMQ010000232.1 GCA_013001365.1 Flavobacteriaceae bacterium | reverse complement strand
GTACAGACTCAACCGTTAGATCATCATGGAGTTTAACAGCATTCTTAATTGTTCCATCAGAACTACGTTGCATTTGATCAACACGAATATGATTGATCACGAAATTAGCTTCAAGCATGGCCCTAGTTTCCTTTGATATATTGGTCATATCATTAAAATCATGGGCGGATTTTTGCCAAAGCCACTCATAGACTTGGTTGCCACGAAAGGCCTTGTCTCCTTCTTTCTCGAAGAATTCTCGTAACTGTTCCTTAGTTAGTGCTCGTATGTCTTTTTTTCGGGTTTCCATATAAAAAAAGAGCTTTTTCAAGCTCTTTAGTTTTAATTTTTCTCTCAGATAACCAACATGGCATCACCATAGGTATAGAATCTATATTTCTCCTTGACTGCCTCGTCATAGGCCTTTTTAATGAATTCATGACCAGCAAAAGCAGAGACCATCATCAACAGAGTCGACTTCGGCGTATGAAAATTAGTGATCATGCTATTAGCAATACTGAATTCGTAAGGAGGGAAAATGAATTTATTCGTCCAGCCATCAAATTCGTTCAAGGTTCCACTGGATGAAACTGCGCTCTCTACAGCTCTCATAGCAGTTGTTCCAACAGCACAAATTCGTCTTTTCGACCTCAATCCTTCATTGATTATATTAACCGCTTGTGCATTAATGATGGCTTCTTCACTATCCATTTTATGTTTAGAAAGGTCTTCTACCTCAACAGGATTAAATGTGCCTAACCCAACATGTAGCGTAACTTCAGCAAAATTGATTCCTTTTATTTCCAATCGTTTCAACAAATGTTTTGAAAAATGAAGTCCAGCAGTAGGCGCTGCTACAGCACCTTCGTTCTTTGCGAATATGGTCTGGTAGCGCTCTTCATCTTCAGGTTCTACCTCACGCTTGATATATTTTGGCAGTGGTGTTTGTCCAAGTTCTGTCAATTTGCGTCTGAATTCATCATAGGACCCATCGTACAAGAAACGCAAGGTCCTACCACGAGAAGTCGTATTATCAATAACCTCAGCTACCAATAATTCATCTTCACCAAAATAAAGCTTATTGCCGATCCTAATCTTACGTGCTGGATCAACAAGTACATCCCAAAGTCTTTGATCTTGATTGAGCTCTCGTAAAAGGAAGACCTCGATTCGTGCCCCTGTTTTTTCTTTGTTACCGAATAACCTTGCTGGAAATACCTTGGTATTGTTCAAGATCATCACATCATCCTCATCAAAATAATCGATTATGTCCTTGAATTGTTTATGCTCAATGGATTGGTCTTTACGATTCAATACCATTAATCTTGATTCATCTCGATTTTCAACTGGATGTTCGGCCAATAATTCTTCTGGGAGATCAAAGCCAAAGTGTGATAGTTTCATGTAGTTTGCGTATGGATTAATTTACAAAGCTGCAAATATACAATCTGGTGATGGGCGTTGTCAAGTAAATCGATGATTATTATTCAGAAATTGAAAATCGTATGGATTTAAGGTCCTTCCAGAAATCCGGATAAGACTTCGAAACCACTTCAGCATCATTGATTATCAAGGAAGTCTTAATGGCCAACGGTGCAAACGCCATGGCCATCCTGTGGTCGTTATAAGTATCTATTGCTATATTGGGGAGAATTGTGTCGATTGCACTTAAATGCAAACTATCATTGGTGACTTTGATCTGTCCTCCTAATTTTGAGATCTCTGTCTTTAAAGCCTCAAGCCTATCGGTTTCCTTGATCTTCAAGGTATGAAGCCCCGTTAGTTCACATTCCAGGCCTAAGCCTAAACACGTAACGGCAATGGTTTGCGCTATGTCAGGAGCATTTGCTAGATCAAAAGAAAATGACTGCAGATTCTTATCTGTTTTCTTAAGAACGATGGAATGATTCTCAAAGGTAGTTTTTACGCCAAAATTCTCATATATCTCGGCCAAAGCTGAATCGCCTTGTAAACTATTTGGTTTATATGAGGACAATTCAATCTCGGTTTCAAGATCACTCAATGCAACAATGCTGTAGAAATAAGAAGCCGACGACCAGTCGGATTCAACAACCAGGCTTTTTGGTTGAATAGTCCCATGTTTAGGTTTTACAGAGATCCTATTTCTATTGAAACTAGTTTCAATGCCAACTTCTTCTAAAAGCGATAATGTCATTTGAATATAAGGCACTGAGGTAATTTCACCATCCAAGGTCAACTCCAATCCATTTTCCAGTCTAGATGCAATTAGGAGCAATGCGGATATGTATTGGCTACTCACATTGGCCTTTAAAGATACTTTTGAAATGTTGAGTTTTTTACCCTTGACCTTTAAAGGAGGATAGCCTTCATTTTCCATGTAACTAATATCAGCACCCAAAGTAATTAGTGCATCGACCAAGATTTTGATTGGACGCTCTTTCATACGTTTGGAGCCTGTTAAAATGGTTTCCCTTCCGTCTTGAATCGCAAAATAAGCCGCAAGAAATCGCATGGCGGTTCCTGCATGATGTATGTCGATCTTCTCATCTGACGACTTCAAGGCGGATTGCATTAACCTCGTATCGTCTGAATTCGAAAGATTCTCAATAATAATCTCGGCATACAAAGCCTGCAACAACAAGAGCCTATTCGATTCACTCTTGGAACCCGTAATGTCAACGGAAGAATGTTTCTTTATCTGGGTTTGATGAAGTCTCAGTTTCATGAAAAAAATATTCCCGCTTAAGCGGGAATACAAAGTTATTTTAATTTTTTGTTTTTATGATGCCTTTCATGGTCTCGTTTGGCTTTAATATCTAATTTTTTATTGAAAGCCACTTCAAGATCGACACCAGTTTGGTTTGCCAAACATAGAATCACGAACAGAACATCAGCAAGCTCTTCACCCAAGTCTTTATTCTTGTCACTTTCCTTTTCGCTTTGTTCGCCATATCGTCGAGAAATTATACGGGCTACCTCACCCACCTCTTCAGTGAGTTGCGCCATATTGGTAAGCTCATTGAAATAACGAACTCCGTGCTCCCTGATCCAATCGTCTACGGCTTTTTGTGCGTTGTTGATGTTCATTTCCTTGAATTAAATGCATACAAAAATACTAAAACTACAAGGCACGGAATAGCAATGTATTTAACTTCGGTCCAAATAATCTGTAATCCCCATTCTGAGAAAAAATCCTTGACACCAATTGGAGATACTTTTATAGGCGTAAACGGAAGAAAATAGCGCTCGTTATCGAATGGAATAAAAAATCCAACTCCTTTTCCGCCATTGGTCATTGCATCCAAGAAGCCATGAGAAACTGTTGAAAAAAACAGAACAAGAAAATAGATCAGCTTATTTGTTTTACCGAACAGAAATGCCAAAAGCGCTGCCCAAAGGACCGCAAATGTTATTGAATGCGTTAATCCTCTATGCCCTAATGGATGCTCATACGCAATGCCAAACTTAAAGGCAACTACATCGAAATCTGGCATTATCGTCGAGAACAAGGCCAGCCATAGCAATAACTTTAGGTTTTGCCTGTCTATCAGTTTCGTAAATGTATAGGCTACTAGACCATGTCCGAAAAACGATGCCATTATTCCTTGTGTTTTGTATCTATGATTATAGTTACAGGACCATCATTTAGTAACGCCATTTTCATGTCTGCTCCAAACTTACCAGTTCCGACTTTCTTGCCCAAGACCATTTCAAATCGTTTTACGAATGCCTCATACAATGGTATGGCAACATCTGGTTTGGCTGCCTTGATGTAACTTGGTCGATTACCTTTCTTCGTATTCGCATGAAGAGTGAATTGACTAACAATTATGGCATCGCCATTAATATCAATGATAGACCGATTCATCACATCATTCTCATCGCCAAATATCCTAAGGTTTACGATCTTGTTCACTAACCATTCGATGTCTAAAGACGTATCCTCATTAATGATTCCAACAAGAACCAACAATCCTTCATTAATCGAAGCAACTGTAATACCTTCAATGGTCACACTCGCTTGGGAAACTCGCTGTACTACTGCCTTCATTCTTCTGGATAGATATTTGTTCGGTAAACATCCTCATCCCCTTGCATTATCTGCAAGTAACTCTTATACCGAGATGCAAAAACCTCATCGTTTTCCAGGGCTTTCTTTACAGCGCAATCAGGCTCATGCATATGCAGGCAATTATTGAATTTACAATCTTGTTTTAGAGCAAAGATTTCAGGAAAATAATCCCCTATTTCATCTTTGTCCATGTCAACAACCCCAAATCCTTTTATACCAGGTGTATCTATTATTTTTGCATCAAAACTCAGATCGAACATTTCTGCAAATGTTGTGGTGTGT
>JABDMQ010000221.1 GCA_013001365.1 Flavobacteriaceae bacterium | reverse complement strand
GTTTTAGTGGTAAAACTACATGAGGCAAATGCCAGCAAAAGAACTAACATCAGGATCTTATAATTCCTTTTCATAATATCGTAGGGTTGCATAACGTATTTTCAACTAAAATAAAGAAAATACCATGCCATTAATCGATTGTGGTACTAATTTTTTGTTAAACAGACCAAATTAACAAATTCATGTCATATTTGCCTATTTTTGTAGCACTTTTGAACGATAGTAAAATGAACAAAAAGCCTCTTATCTTAGTGACAAATGATGACGGAATTACTGCTCCAGGGATTCGTACTTTGATCAAGGTAATGAAATCCATCGGAAATGTTGTTGTTATAGCGCCAGATAGCCCTCAAAGCGGAATGGGTCATGCTATTACTGTAAACTCTACGCTACACTGCGATAAAGTTAGCGAGGCAGATGCTGAAATTGAAGAATATAGTTGTTCTGGCACTCCAGCAGACTGCGTTAAACTGGCAATTCATGAAATATTGGACACGCGACCGGACCTATGTGTTTCAGGCATTAATCATGGCTCTAACTCTTCGATCAATGTTATTTATTCGGGTACGATGAGTGCGGCCATCGAAGCTGGCATAGAAGGTATTCCAGCAATCGGATTCTCGCTTCTTGATTATAGCTGGGATGCCGATTTTTCACAAATAGAAGGATATATCCATACAATAGTAACCAATGTCCTTGACAATAAAATGCAGCCAGGCATGGTCTTGAATGTTAATTTCCCTAAATTGATTAAAGATGAGATCAAAGGCATAAAGGTCTGTAGGCAAGCCAAAGGCAACTGGGTAGAGGAATTCGATAAACGCATTAGTCCGATGGGGCGAGAATATTATTGGCTCAGCGGTCAATTCGTTAGCTTTGATAAAGGTGAAGACACAGATGATTGGGCATTGAAAAATGGCTATATCTCCTTGGTGCCTTGCCAATTCGACTTAACGGCCCATCATTTCATTCAAGAATTAAACACCTGGGACCTCAATGATTAAAAGAGAAGTAATTATAGGTTTGATAGTAGGAATCCTGGCTAATTTACTTGGCGTTTTCTTGTACCTCACATTTTTTTCGGATGAAGGATTCATGGAATCCCTTAGAATTGCTAAAGCCAATGATTTTCTTGGAAAGATCATTAGTATAGGAGCAATACTAAATCTTGTCGCCTTTTTTATCTTTATAAGGAACAAACAGGACTATCGTGCAAGAGGCGTACTTTTAGCTACGGTATTGATTGCTCTTGGTACCTTCTTGATAAAATTCATTTAAATGAAGTATTACATAATTGCAGGAGAAGCTTCTGGCGACCTTCATGGTGCAAACTTAATGAAGGCATTACTGCAATATGATGTTAATGCAGACCTTAGGTTTTGGGGAGGTGAGCTCATGCAAGATGTTGGAGGTGAATTGATCAAACATTACAGAGACCTTGCATTTATGGGGTTTTATGAGGTCCTAATGAATTTACGCACCATATCACGGAATTTGTCCTTTTGTAAGAAGGATATCGAATCCTTTAATCCAGACGTTATAATCTTCATAGATTACCCTGGGTTTAATTTGAGGATTGCCAAATGGGCAAAACAGAAGAATTTCAAGACACATTATTACGTTTCTCCCCAAATTTGGGCATGGAAGGAAAACAGGATAAATTCAATAAAAAGAGACATCGATCACATGTATGTCATACTTCCTTTTGAAAAGGATTTTTATGAAAAAAAGCATGACTATCCTGTCCATTTTGTGGGCCACCCTCTTATAGATGCTGTTACTGATAGAAAACAAGTTGATGAGTTTGAATTCAGGAAGACTCATAATCTTAGCGATAGACCAATTATTGCCTTATTGCCTGGAAGCAGAAAACAGGAAATAAAAAAGATGCTTGGTGTCATGTTGAGCATTCTTGATGATTTCCCAGAATACCAATTCGTTATTGCAGGAGCACCAAGCCAGGATTATTCGTTCTACCAACAATTCATTTCTGATCCGAATGTGAATTTCATTAGCAACAAGACCTATGACCTACTTAGTGTCTCAAGTGCTGCCTTGGTTACCTCGGGGACTGCCACACTCGAAACTGCCATGTTCAAGGTACCGCAAGTGGTCTGTTATAAAGGGAACTGGTTCTCTTACCAAATTGGCAAGAGAGTAGTGAAACTGGATTTTATCTCATTGGTGAATCTTGTCATGGAAAAAGAGGTCGTCAAGGAATTGATCCAAGACGATTTTAATTCCAGGAACTTGAAAGTGGAACTAATAAAGATTTTGGATGAAAAAGAAAGAACCAGATTCTACGAAGATTATTTTGAACTAGAACAAAAATTAGGCGGTAAGGGAGCAAGCAAGAAAACTGCGGAATTGATCTTTAACTCCCTGACCTAAGGCAATCTAAAAAAATTGATTAATTTGCATCCATGCAAAAAATTGCCGCTCTACTTACTATCATAGTTTGCCTATCCTCATGCAAAACTGCTAAACGACCGCATGTAATTACAAAGAAAAGCGATCAGCAAAAAACCGTATACCATCCTAAAAAAACAACTTCAAATAATACTGCGAATTATGAGTTAGCGACGAATATCGTTAACATTGCCAAAGAGTACAATGGCGTTCGCTATAAATATGGAGGCACCACGCAAAGAGGGATGGACTGTTCGGGTTTGATCTGTACGGCCTTTAAATCTGAAAACATCCAACTCCCAAGAACCTCGCTTGCCATGTCTAAAGAAGGCAGGCCAATTCCTCTTAACGACATACAAAAAGGTGACTTGTTGTTCTTTCAAACAAATAAGAACAAAAAGGTGGTCAATCATGTTGGGTTGGTGGTGGAATCCTTACCAGGCCGAATAGATTTTATACACTCCACCTCTAGTAAGGGCGTAATCATTTCCAATCTTAACGAGAGTTACTGGAACCTGGCTTTTTATGAAGCGAGGCGCGTATTGTAGTTATCGAATCCCCTATCAATGAAGTTACTCAATTTTACGGTCTTCAGACTTACCATTTTCTTGATACTTGGCATTTTATCCGGCTACTTTATAAATATAGAGCTCAAAATTTCGGTTATCAGCAGCTTCTTGTTATTAGTAGCACTGACTTTTGTTTATGTTCAAGGCCAGAAGAAACTTGAAACGAATAATATTTTTGGAATCATTGCTGCAATGTCCATGCTTTCTATTGGCATACTCGTGGTAAATATTCATGACCAAAGAAATTGGAATTTTCATTATAGTCATATTGATGGAGCCATAGATGATACACCAAAACACTTGCACATCAAAGTTTCAGAATTATTAAAACCATCACTATATCAGGACAAGTACCTTGTTGAATTAGTTGCCATTGATGATCAAAAAGCTTTAGGAAAACTTCTATTAAACATAGATAAGGATAGCTTAAATACTGCTTTGGATGTAGATGACGAGTTATATATAAACACCAGATTAAATGATATCGTAGGGCCGCTTAACCCACATCAATTCGATTATGGAAAATATCTTGAAAAGAAATATGTATATCATCAAATATTCGCTTCTAATAAGGAGATTTTAGTAGTACCCAATACTAAAAAATCGATTTTTGGCTTTGCTCACCAAATTCGTAAAACGATTAATACCAAACTGAATCAATATGATTTCAAACCAAATGAAATAGCAATTATCAATGCTATTCTCCTAGGGCAGAAACAAGACCTTTCAAAGGATATGTATTCTCAGTACAGTGCTGCTGGCGTGATTCATATCCTTGCAGTTTCTGGATTGCATGTAGGTATTATTTTACTAATTCTTCAACAAATCTTTAGGCCATTGAATCGATTACGAAAAGGCCGAAATATCAAAATTGTTCTTATACTAATTCTATTATGGTGTTTCGCAACGGTCGCAGGCCTTTCTCCATCGGTTGTAAGGGCAGTTACCATGTTCAGCATTGTTGCCATTGGCATAAATTTGAAACGACCTACCAATATATTTAATACGCTTGCGATATCAATGTTCATTCTATTATTGATAAAACCCATGTTCTTGTTCGATGTAGGGTTCCAATTGAGTTATTTAGCCGTTTTTTCGATTGTCTGGATACAACCTTTGATTTATAAAAAATGGATTCCAAAAAATAAAGTCATTGATTATTTCTGGCAATTATTCACCGTAACTCTTGCGGCGCAAATTGGAGTTGCTCCGTTGAGCATTTTCTACTTCCATCAATTCCCAGGGCTATTCTTTATTTCAAATTTGGTTATCATCCCTTTACTGGGAATAATACTTGGACTAGGCATCTTAGTTATTGTGCTTGCCCTTTTAAACATCCTTCCAGAATTAATTGTTCGCTTTTATGGAAGCATCATCAGTAATTTGAACAGTTTCGTAGGCTGGATTGCTGATCAAGAATCTTTTTTGTTTAAAAGCATATCATTAAGTGCGACAATAATGATTCTGATCTACTTACTTATTTATTTTGGAGTTCGAGTATTTCAAGAGAGATCCTTAAAACGAATGATGTCTCTTTTGCTGGTCATATTACTTGTTCAAATTGTTTTTATCAATAATAGATTGAACGAATCATCATCTTTTACGATCATGCATAAAAGCAGAAAAAGCATTATCGCAATACAGGAAAAAAAAGTATTGAAAATCTTTCATGATATGGATTCAACATCAATAGTAAATGATAATACGATCGAGAATATAATTATAGGTGAAAATATCTCTATCGTTACTTATGACAGCATCCGTTCAGTTTTTGATATTGAAGGTAGAACCCTGCTCATTGTTGACAGTTTATCTGCGTTTCAAGTAAGTTTCAATCCAGATATAGTCATGCTTCGAGATTCTCCAAAAGTAAATTTAGAGCGTCTAATAGATCATCTTCAACCAGAAATCATTGTGGCAGATGGCAGTAATTACAAAAGCTATGTCTCGCTCTGGGAGGAAACCTGCAAACGCAAAAAACTCCCATTTCATGCTACTGCTAAAATGGGAGCTTTTACAATTGGTTTGCGCTAATGTTAGCGCTCGCAATTAACACTAACCTTGAAACTCAGGCTTGAATGCTTGAAAGTATTCGTTGAACTTGGCCTGGTCTGTCATGTTTTTATATTCATCTGTCTTGAAAAGCTTCAAGTATAATTCCAGTTGTTGTGGTGATAGATATCCTTTTAAAGGTGTTATGAATTCGCCTTTCTCATCAAAGAACACCAATGTTGGGTAAGCACTCACCCTCATGAATTTCGTGAACTGGTGTGCACTATTTCTTTTATTTGCTCTTGCAGGGTCATACTGTGGATTGGTAAAAACGTTTTCCTTGAAATTTACCGTATCATTTCCTTCTCCATTGAACTTAACGGCATAATAATGCGCATTTATGTAGTTAGCAACATCTTTGTTTGCAAAGGTCTTTTTATCCAATAGTTTACAAGGGCCACACCACTTGGTATAGACATCCATGATGATCTTTTTTGGATTCTCTTGTTGAAGCTCCAATGCCTTTTCAATGGTCACCCAATTTATTTTTTGGGCCTGAATATTTGAAGCAACCAGTAACAAAAACGAAGCTATAAGTAGTCTTTTCATAATTTATGGAGTCGCAAAAGTCATTCCAAATTTACAAAAAAACGCCTAATTAAAGGCGTTTGATCGATAAACGGTAATTTAATTAACGTATGCCATGCATCATCCTGATAAGGGTTTTGTTGGCAACTAACATGCCCAATCCTGCAATTACGGGTATGACCGTAAAGATCAAGAAAAAGACGCTCATGCCATATTCTTCAACAATAGGATCAATAAAACTTCCAGTAAATCCTGCGGTTAAATTAGCAATGAAATTTGCCACGAACCAAACTCCAAACATCATGCCCACCAGTTTAAGAGGCGCGAGCTTACTTACATAAGAAAGCCCGACCGGAGACACGCATAATTCTCCAAGCGTATGGAACAGATAAGCTAAAATCAAGAAGATCATACTCACAGAGGCGGTCTTAGCCCCTAACGGAATGCTCATAGACCCAAAGGCAAGAATACCAAAGCCAAGACCCAATAGCATGAGACCTATGGCGAATTTTACAGGTCCCGATGGGTTGTATTTGCTTTCCCAAACTTTAGAGAACAATGGTGCAAAGGCAATAATGAAGAATGAGTTCAATATACCGAACCATGAAGCAGGTACTTCTGAAGCTTCTGCATTGAATTCCCTATCGAGCATCCAAATAACAATTCCCCAAATAATGATGAAACTGGTTGCTAACAAGATATTGGAAAGTGCATATTTTGAGAAGGTCTGTTTGAACAATAAAATGAGCACCCAAGTTATGATCAACATTGGAACAACGGTTAATAGGGTATTGAATATCTTAAATGTCATAGCTTCTTCACCCACAAGAACACGGTCCGTATAATCAGCTGCAAAGATTGTCATCGAGCCTCCAGCTTGTTCAAATGCCCACCAGAAAAACACGGTTATGAATGCAAAAACTCCGATGACCTTTAACCTATCCGAAATAATGTGCGATTTCTCAGCTTCTTCCATCACATCCTCAACGGTATCTTCAATATTCTCTAAACTATCTTCTATAGTGTCGTCAAAATCTTTGGTGCTTTTTGGCGACAATCCGATACGCCCGAAGATCTTTTGCGCAAAATAGAATTGTAACATACCGAAGAACATAAAAATTCCTGCAAGTCCAAATCCGTAATGCCAACCAACCTTTTCACCTATATATCCACAAAGCAGAATGCCTAAGAATGCACCGGCGTTTATTCCCATATAGAAGATCGTATAGCCTGCATCTTTCTCTTTTCCTTGTGTTTTATATAGTTGTCCAACAATAGAGGAAATATTAGGCTTGAAAAGACCATTGCCAATGATCAGTAAACTTAGACCAAGAAAAAAGAAAGGATCTGCGGTTACCTCCAATGCCATTGAGGCATGTCCTAAGGTCATTAACAATGCTCCTAGGACCACTGCATTTCTGTAACCCATGAACTTATCGGCGATGTAACCCCCGATTATTGGAGTGATATACACTAGTCCAGTGTACCAACCATATAACACCAAGGCCTCTGATCTTTCCCAGCCCCAGCCACCTTCACCTAAGATAGCTGCAGTTAAGAACAGTACCAAAAGTGCACGCATGCCATAATACGAAAAACGTTCCCACATTTCTGTAAAGAAGAGAACGAATAGTCCAGATGGATGATTTAAAACTGTTCTTTGATTTGTTTCTGAACCTCCAAATTTAAATTCCATAAAAAGTTTTATTAGTTAGTATTGTTAGTTAGTTATCTTTAGTCTTCTTGGCTTCTCTTTCTTGCTTTTTCTTTAGTTTCTCCGCTGCTTTTTTAGCTTTTTTCTCCTCTCTTGTCAATTCGGTATTTCCCTCTTCCAAGGCTTTTTTTGCCAAATAAGCCTCATTGACCTTACGTATTTCTTCTGCTGTCATGTTTTTGGTAGGCATCGATTCAACAGATTCTTGAGCATCCACTTTTTCTTCTTCAATTGTAGTTTCTTCTTTTGCTTCAACTTCTAAAGAAGTTTCCTTAGCATCTAATTCATTCACAACGTTTTCTGCTTCTTCAACATTATCTACCTTGATAGCCTTAGGCTTCGAACGATTATTGGACTTTGGGACTACTTGCGTTTTCTTCGCTTTTGACACATTATTATTCGAAACCGTAGAATTATTGCCAATTGTACTGTTAATGAAATTAGTCATTTTCCTATATAAATGCTTCCTGGTATTGCCTCCAAAAATTCCATGATTTCGGTCAGGATACACCATCCATTCAAAATCCTTGTCAGCTTGGATTAGTGCTTCTACCATTCTCATGGTGTTCTGTACATGAACATTGTCATCTCCTGTGCCATGAACGATCATATAGTGCCCTTTAAGCTTATCGACATGGTTGATTGGTGAATTATCGTCATATCCCGATGGGTTTTCATCTGGCGTCATCATATAGCGCTCAGTATAGATCGTGTCATAGAATCTCCAGCTTGTAACAGGAGCGACCGCAATGGCCATCTTGAAAACATCGTTTCCTTTTAAAATAGCATTACTGCTCATGAAACCACCATAACTCCATCCCCAAATACCAATATTGTCTTCATCTATATATGACAATTGACCCAGCTGTCGAGCAACTTGAATCTGGTCTTCTACCTCGAATTTGCCCAATTCGTTTTGAGTTACTTTCTTGAATGCTGCCCCTTTTAAACCAGTACCGCGTCCATCTACACAAGCGACTATATATCCTTGCTGAGCTAACATCTGATACCAGTAATCATTACTACTATTCCATCTATTGGCCACAGACTGTGAACCTGGTCCGGAATATTGATACATAAGCAACGGATACTTTTTGGATTTACTGAAATCAGGAGGCTTGATCATCCACATGTTCAGGTCGTTCCCGTTAACTGAAATCGTACTGAATTCCTTATCAGAAACTTGATACCCAGAAACTTTATTGGCCAGGTCCTTATTGTCTTCGATGATCTTTACTACATTACCTGTTGAAGAATTGTTAAGGGTGTATTGTGGAGGAATATTTGCACTGGAGAAGGAGTTGATGAAATAAGAATGATCTGCACTGAATGATGCACGGCTTTGTCCTTCCTTGTCGACCAACGCCTTTTTATCCTTACCATTAATCCCTATTGAGTAAACGCCACGATTGGTCGAACCATTCTCGGTAGATTGATAGAATATCTTTTTATTGGCTGGATCATAGCCATAATAGCTGGTAACTTCCCAATTTCCTTCTGTTACTTGCCTAATTAACTTTCCATCCCTAGAATGATGATATATATGATTATTACCACTTTTCTCGCTTGTCCAGATAAAACTATTATCAGGCAAGAAAGTGAGGTCAAAGGTCACATCAATATATGCTTTATCCTCTTCTTGTAGTGCAATTAGACTCTCATAGCCATTGGCATTGATCAGCCATAGTTCTAATTTATTTTGATGCCGGTTCATATATTGAGCACTCAGTATCTGTGGGTCGTTGGTCCACTTGATGCGTGGTATATAATGATTATCGTAATCTTGGTTAAGGAATACTTTTTTAGACTCTGATTTCAGTAGATCGTAAATATAGAGGCTCACTTCAGAGTTCAATTCACCTGCTTTAGGGTACTTGAATTTCTGTTGAGTTGGATATAATTCATCACCATAAACATCCATTGTGAATTCAGGAACAAATGTCTCGTCAAACTTCAAGAAAGCAATTCTATCACTTTTTGAGTTCCATTCGAATGCCCTTACAAAACTGAATTCTTCCTCATACACCCAATCTGTGATTCCATTAATGATCTCGTTCTTTAACCCATCGTTTGTGAGTCTTTTTGTGCGCTCACTCAAAAGATCATGTACATACAGGTCATTATTGAATCCATAGGCGATCTTTGTACCGTCTGGCGAAAAAGTTGGCTCTTGAATTTTTTCTTCAGAAATGGCCTGAACAGAATTATTCGTAGAATCGTAAACGTAATATTTAGCACGTTTGGATCTCCTGAATATTGGTTCAACCTCCGTGGCTAAAATGACCTTGGTTTCATCTTCACTGAAGGTATAGTCCGAAAACTCATCAAACTCAAAGAAATCTGCAGAACTAACAAACGTCCTTGTTTTTTGTAACGTTCTATAATCATAGATATCGATCGTGGAAATATTTTTCTTTTGATCCTGATTCAAGACCGAATATTGTTGGCCATTTTTCATGGAGTGAAGAACTTCCATGGATTCCGTCCTAAAGGTTCCATCCCATATTTCCTCTAAAGTGATTGCTTTTTTCTGTGCAAGAAGAGGGCTTGCTAACAGAAAACACAACAGTAGCGCAACATTAAAATTTCTCATTAATTAGGCCTTAAAAGATTACTTGCAGTATAATCATTGCTGAAAGGTAAAAAAACATCACGACTATAACAACCATAATAAGTGCTAAGCGTTTAATGGCCGTCATTAAATATTGAATCGTTAATGGCAATAATAGTATCTTTGCTTTGTTAACTAATGCATAGATGGGCAAATCGGTTTCAGGATTCTCAAAGTTCTCTAAATCCAAAAAAATAGATTGGATAGTTGAGCATTATTTTGCAGCCAATGAGCAGGTCAAGTCGGTTATTAAGAAATACTGGAACTCTGACGATAAGCTTCAGCAATTGCACGACGAATTCATAGAAAACACAATAACCAATTATTATTTGCCCTTAGGTATTGCTCCTAATTTCCTTATTAATGATAAAATTTATGCTATCCCCATGGCAATTGAGGAAAGCTCCGTAGTCGCAGCGGCAAGCAAGGCTGCCAAATTCTGGTACGACCGCGGTGGCTTCAAGGCAGAAGTAATTTCTACTACCAAGATCGGCCAAGTTCATTTCATGTACCATGGCGATGTTGATAAACTTAATTCCTTCTTCTTGAAGGTCAAGAAAAAGTTGTTTGAAGACACAAAGGCAATTACCAAGAACATGATTCTTCGTGGTGGTGGTATTCTCGATATTGTCTTAAAGGATAAAAGGCAAGAACTTGATAATTATTTTCAACTGCATGCCACTTTTGAGACACTTGACGCCATGGGCGCTAATTTCATTAATTCGTGTTTAGAGCAATTTGCCAAGACATTTACTGAAGAGGCCAAAAAGTATGATGATTTTTCCGCGGAAGAGAAAGATATTCAAATTGTCATGAGCATTCTTTCTAACTATGTTCCTGACTGCTTAGTGCGAGCGGAAGTAAGTTGCAACGTTGAGGACTTGAATGAAAATGACGCTTTATCGGGAGAAGAGTTTGCAAGGAAGTTCATTCAAGCTGTCGAAATTGCAAAGGTAGAACCGTATCGTGCAGTTACGCATAATAAAGGCATTATGAACGGAATTGATTCTGTTGTCTTGGCCACTGGAAATGATTTTAGGGCTGTTGAAGCAGGAGTACATGCATACGCATCCAGACATGGCAGATATTCTAGTTTAACAGATGCTTCTCTTGAAAACGGTGTGTTTAAATTCTGGTTGGAAATCCCATTGGCACTTGGCACTGTAGGAGGGCTTACTCGTTTGCATCCTATGGTCAAGATTGCTTTGGAGTTGCTCAAACATCCTACTGCTAAGGATCTTATGCAGATCATAGCAGTTGCAGGATTGGCACAAAATTTTGCAGCTTTACGCTCACTCATTACAACTGGTATTCAACAAGGTCACATGAAGATGCATTTGATGAACATCTTGAACCAATTCAACGCTAATGCGGCAGAAAAAGAAACGCTCATCAATCATTTTAAAAGTAACGCCGTTACGCATAATGCAGTAATTGAAGCTCTTGAAAACCTAAGACAATAATGCATTACTTTTACAGTCACGGCAAGCTTTTATTAACAAGTGAATATGTTGTTCTTGATGGTGCCTTAAGTCTGTCCCTACCGACAAAGAAAGGACAATCCTTGACCATTGAAGCATTAAGCGAGCCATTAATTGATTGGACTAGTCTTGATGATGAAGGGAATGTTTGGTTTGAACAAACTTTCTCAATGGATCAAATAATATCGGTTTCTGGCTTGAATCATGATTATCCGAGATCCATTGGAAAAAATATTCTTGATACATTGATTGGCCTACTTGGTAAGGCAAAATCACTGAACCCAAGTTTCTTATCTCAAAGACATGGATTCAAAGTAACAACTACCCTTGAGTTTCCCAGAGATTGGGGACTTGGATCTTCGTCAACTTTGATCAATAATATTGCTGATTGGGCACAATTGGACGCTTTCGAACTTCTTGAAAGTACTTTTAAAGGCAGTGGTTACGATATAGCCTGTGCCCGAAGCAATGGGCCAATTACTTATCAATTGAACGGGAAGAAAAGAATAACAAAAGAGGTTTCTTTTCAACCCATATTTTCAAAGAACCTATTTTTTGTTCATTTGAATAAAAAACAAGACAGTAGAGAAGGGATACTGAGCTATCGCACAAAAGGCAAAGTGCATACGGGAACCATTAATGAACTAAGTGATATTACAACACAAATACTTAAATGTAATTCCTTATCAGATTTTGAAAATCTGTTAATAAGGCATGAATCTATAATTTCAAATCTTATTGATGAAGTGCCCATAAAAAATAGGGTTTTTAATGATTACAATGGTGCGATTAAAAGTCTTGGTGCCTGGGGAGGTGATTTTATTTTGGCAACATCTCGCAATGACCCTTCAGAATATTTCCAATCCAAAGGTTTTCATACCATTATTCCGTACGGAGAAATGATTCTAAAATGAAAAAGGCCATGCATAATGCACAGCCTTTTTTTATATGGATTACAATCTTTAGTATATCGTTGCTCGGTTATCTTCAATATCTGCAGCTTCCTTCAATGCATTGTAAAGCTTTGATGTTACACCATTGCTCCTTAATGTTGTTAACTGACTCATCTTCGCCTGATAACTATCTAGTTTGACGGCTGGAGTTCGTTTTGTGACTTGCACCAAATAAACACCATTATTACCATCAATAGGACTTGATGTCTCTCCTTCATTTAAACCAAATGCTGCACCTACGACCATAGGTTCTCGTCCTGCTCCAGTTATAGTTGGATTTTTCATATTAAGTGCTGATGCAACTTTAATGGATTGGTTCTCTGATGAACTAATATCATCAAAAGACTTACCAGAAATCCTATCTCTAATTATCTGTGCTTTCTTCTCTTTCCTTATCGCTGGTGTTGCTGTTACAGATGCATCTTCTGTACTCATGAAACCTGCTTTGTTCTTGGCACGCATCTGAACTACGGCATATCCACCATTAAAATTGAATCTCTTTACATCTCCGACATCAGTACCATCTTCAAACGCCCATCTTACAATCGCTCTTTGGTTTCCAATACCTGGTATGTTCTCATCTAATTGCTTAATGCTGTTAACCGGCCTTAATGCATAGTTATTTTCCTTTGCAACATCTTCAAAATTGCCTTTAGAAACAGCAATCTCGAATTTGGACGTTTCGTTGAATGTATCATCGATAGTCTTTTGTGAAGGTTCTATTGCTTCAGCAATAGTAGCAACCTTTATAGCACGTTCGGTATTACCTTGGCTTAAGATCTCGATGATATGATATCCAAATGAAGTTTTAACAACATCGATATCACCTTTTTTATTTTCAAACGAGAAGTTCTTGAATTCTGGTGCCATTCCAGCGCCATATGCAAATTCAATTTCGCCTCCTTTTTCATTACTGACCTTATCTGAGGATAGCTCTAATAAGTCTACGAATTTTGCACGTCTGGATTTTATCACTGATAATATACTGTCTGCAGTCTTTTTAGCGGCTTCGTCTGTTTTCGTTACAGATGCATCAGCTCGGGTTGCTCCAACAAATGGGATTAGGATGTGCCGTACCTTTACAGAGTCTGGCAGATTGGTTTCGGCAACAACCTTAGATAACTTTATGAAATTTGCTTCTTTATATGGTCCGTAAACTTCACCAACATTAAATTTGAAAATACTATCTGCCGAAGTTGCTGATAGGTTGCTTTTGAACATATATTGATCAACATATCTAATAGCCGAATTCGCATTCACGTAATCTTCTATATCTTGGGCCACAATATTCTTGAAGCCAATAACATTCTCATTTGCCTTAATCACTTCATTGTACTCGACTTTATCTGCCAGCATATCGGTTAGCTTGCTTTTTATCGCTTCTTCATCTTCCAATGAGGCCTCTTCCTTGAAATGCACATATGCAATATCTCTTGAATCCTCGATTTTATATTGCGTTGGATTCTCTTTTATGTATTTGCTAATATCTGACGCGGTTACATTTATCGTACTGTCAAGAATTGAAGTAAATGGAATCTGAATGAATTTAATGTCCACCAACTCACTTTCCATCATATGTTCCAATTCACCTTCAGAAACCGTTGCGCCTATACCAGACCTTACCAAATTATAATAGTTGCTTTGCATAGAATTTGATGCCAAGCTATTTTCATAATTGACCCATTGCGCATAACCTGCTGGAGATGTTTCTTTAAGATTGGCAATATATTCGTTCAGTTTGCCTTCATCGAAAAGCCCAGCTTCATTCAAGAAATCCGGGGTATTGGCTAGATTGGTTCTCAAAAGGTCTTTCATCTCCTCTGTCTCGACAGAAATTCCCAATTCTTCGAACTGAGATTCCATAACAGCCTGTCTGATTTCCTGATCCCAAACACGATTCATGGCCTGAATGCTACTACCTGTAGGACCCATTTGCCTTTGCGTCAGCTCAACCTTTTCCATGAATTCCTGCCTTGAGATATCCTTTCCATTAATGGTTGCAACAATGTTCTGGCCCTTGCTTGTTAACGCATCGCTATTCCTGAAAAGATCCGCAAGAACGAATGAAAACAAGGCCAATGCAATGACAATGATCAAGAATAGTCCTCGTTGTCTAATTTTATTTAATACTGCCATCTGACTAAGATTTTAATCTATTATAAGTGCGCGAAAATACCATTTTCCTGCCAATAATAAAAGTTAAATATGTATTCTACGCATTGAAGTTTTACCTCTTCAAACCACACAAAACCTTGCTAATCCAGATTCATTACCTTAAGTTCGACAAGGTCGATCTTTGTATTGGAAACTTCTAGTATGGTAAACAGGAAATTCTCAATTATTACCTCATCATCTTTTACCGGAATCTCTTCGGTTGCATCGACAATAAGCCCTCCAAGAGTTTCATAGTTTTCGTTCTCCGGAAGATCAAGTTTGTATGTATCATTGAGATAATCTACCTCTAACCTGGCCGAAAGTCTAAAATGACCATCATCCAATTTCTCCTCGGTAAGCTCTACAGTTTCATGTTCATGTTCGTCTTCGATCTCACCGAATAATTCTTCAACAATATCTTCAACCGTCATAAGCCCAGAGGTTCCTCCATATTCATCAAGAACAATCGCTATGCTTTTACTCTTTTTGATAAGTACATTCAACACATCATTAGCAAGCATTGTTTCAGGGACGAATTCTACTGGAAGAATAATGGATTTTATGGTTTTTGGTTTCTTGAACAAAGCAAATGAATGGACATATCCTAGCACATCATCCATATTATTCTTGTAAACCAAGATCTTGGAAAGTCCGGTTTTCGTGAAAAGATTTTTCAATGAATCCAAGGATTCGCTAATATCGATACCAACGATTTCTGTGCGAGGCACCATGACCTCTCTTGATTTTACCTCTGAAAACTGCAAGGCATTTTGAAAAATCTGGATTTCGGCATCCACTTCATCGTGTTCTTCGACTGTCTCTAGCTGTTCAGAAATATAATTTCCCAATTCCACCTTGCTGAATGCCAACTGCACTTGGTCTCCATCTGTCTTGAAGAATCTTTTGAGGACCATATCAGAGATCCAAAGAACGAAATCCGATATAAACGTAAAAAGCACATAGAACAAGTATGCAGGGAAAGCAAGTACTTTGACCAAGGTGTTGCTATATATCTGGAAAAATACCTTTGGAAGGAATTCTGCAGTGATCAGTATTATCAAAGTCGAAATAATGGTTTGTGATAATAGGCTTAAATCAGTTAAAAGATAATCTATAAACTTATATTGAGAAGGCAATTGCGCTTGGAACCAATTTACAAGGACATCGCCCATGAAGAATCCATAAATTACCAGGGCAATATTATTGCCTATTAACATAGTTGCTATAAACTTTGAGGGCTTTTTTGTTAATCGAGCCAGTAACTTGGCTAGGAAGGTTTCCTGTTTTTTCTCTATCTCTATATGTATCTTATTAGCAGATACATAAGCTATTTCCATTCCTGAAAAGAAGGCCGAAAGAGCAAGTGACAGAATGATTATGACAAACTCTAAGGTCATGTTTATTGTTGCTTATGCCTATCATCAAATTTCTTCCGATATTTTTTCCTGAAGAAAAACATGAAAACGGCCAATCCGAAAAACACTAGGGACATATAAGACCTATTCCGATCTATGGCCCAATTACTAATGGCGTCATAAAGGAAAAGAACTGCAAACACTAAATAAGCGTATTGAAATATCTTAAGAAACTTCATTGATCATTTATTATTCGTCAAGATACACATATCCTGTGATCTCTAAAACCCTTGCAGTAGAAAAATCCATATTAGAATCAAATCCGTTACCATTAATGATCTGGTCCTTGGTCGTGAATTTAACTTTACTATTAGTAAACAACCATTCCTTTTCTTGATCGTAATAAAGCTGTTCAGCATTAAGAATATTACCATCATAGGTGGTTAAGACAACATTACCTTGTAAGTCTATTAAGTTGGTCTTGTCGTAAACAATTGCATAATCTGACACAACGGTATTCTTATTGCCATTATCGTCGTAAAGATCTAGATTTATGCCTTCCGGAAACTCATTGTAAGCAAAAGCCCTATTTGAATAATCCAACATCATAGGGCTAATTAAATGAGCCTTAAGTTTGGCAGAATCAGTATATTTTAAACTAATGTTCTTTGCAATTCCAATAGGCTCGTTCTCAGATATCCCGATTTTCTGAACTTCCTTGAAGTTGTTCTTGCATGAAAAAAACATAGTCACCAAAATAATGGTGACTATGTTACTAATATTATGCGTTATTCTGGAGTGCATTTATAAATTAGGTACTGTGACACTTCTGCCGATCCAGCAACCAATATTTATTCTTTCGCCTGCATTGCCTTTTGAGAAAATCTCAGATTTTTGAGGCGCTTTTGCCATGTAATTGGCCGCTGTACTTGAAGAGCCACCTTTTCTCGCCATTTGAGCCGCTAACCAGAACACTGCCCTTTTACTGAAATTATCTGTTCCGCAATTGTTAGCACTTGATGCATACATTTGAGCAATTGCTAAATA
>JABDMQ010000191.1 GCA_013001365.1 Flavobacteriaceae bacterium | reverse complement strand
ATGCAACGATACAACTTATCAGGAAAGCTGGTCTTCTGGAGAAAACAGATACTGCGAACAAGCTTCGTGAAGTCGTACTAACTGAAATGATGGAAAAGCAATCTCCGAGTAGCGCAGCACTTTCATATATTAAAAAAGAAGTGGGAGAAATGTGGTAATGTCCTTATTCCACATCTCGTAATTCGTTGGACTTGAATTCATGAAAACGCCATTCGGCATAAGCATGACCTTCAGCCCACCATTTCATCATCAGTTTCTTGTTGAAAATCAGTGAATTCTCAGTGAGTTTAGTGGGCGTATAATACAAGTTCAATTTTACATCTTTGTTTACAGCGGCCTGTTTGCCCATTATAATGTCACCACGTTCGACTTGATCCAAAAGATGACCGAAAAGATTGATCATCAAAGAAAACGGATTCTTTCCTAGCACCTTATTGTACTCCATATGCTCACTTTCAAGTATTATGGCATCTACCTCGGTTGCACCACGAAGAATGGCCTCACGTATAGGCACTACCGACCCTAGACCTCCATCTGCATACTCATGGCCGTTACGAGTGGCAAGCGACATAAACGGAATGTAATTGCACGATATCCATATCCAGTCGCAGAACTCGTCATAGCTGCATTCCTTTATCGACTTATACTCCACCCTGTTCTTGGAAAGGTTGGTTACGGTTACAATGACATCGTCCTTGGTGGCTTTTATTTTCTCATATTCTTCAAGAGTGAGGTTTCTTTTTATATTCCTTCTCAACGCATTGCTTTCACCGAACGTTCGTCTTCGCTTGATGAACTGCATCAAGGTGCTTAAGAAGTTAATTGAAACGAATTCCCGATCACCTTTTTTTCGCACATTGAAAGGGTTAACACTGAAAATAGTATGCTGATTAACGTTCGTGAAGATGTTGTACAACTTGCCAATGTCATTTGCTGCTAAATGCGGAATCAATAAGCTACCCGTTGAAGTGCCCAAGAACATATCATAGTCCTTACCTTCGCTTTCTATAAGATACTGCGCTACTCCTCCTGCAAAGGCGCCTTTACTACCACCACCTGAAATAACTAATGCTTTCACGCGGCAAATCTATTGATTTTCTTTTAAAAGTTGCTTGGCGAGTTTCTGTAGACGCCAATTATGATGTTTTGTGGCGTTTTTTAGGTTTTTCTGACAGGTCTCTTCGCATGAACGTATGTAATGCAAATATTGGAACGCGTTCATCCTAACTTCAAAACCAAATCTTGGATCAGTATAATTAATGAGTTCATACAAATAAGATTCGGTCTCATTTTCGGAAAAATTGTCTGAAGTCATGGCCAATACCAACCATACCATGCGTAAACTCTTGTTATTGAAGCCTGGAATGTCTTTTGTCTTTTTCAAATAGCGAACAGTGTCTTCTGGAAAATTATTGATCAGGTGAAAAAGAGCTGCTTCAATTGTTTGGTATGATTCGTCATTCAATAAACTTTCATACTCGGTTTTCAATTCTAGCGGTACTCTATAAAGATGCAATGCTATTGCTTGCCTTACCTTTAGACTATTCTTGAAACTCTGTTTATTCACTAGTGATGGTTGTTGCTGTATGACCTTGATCTTGGCTTGATCAGACAAGTCAGAGGTCAAGTAATCATAACATTTCGAGTTGAGAGCCTCACAATCCGCCATGATATATTCATGAATGAAGGTTGATTTTGATTTCAGGAATTCCATTGCCGAATCAAAGGGAAAATCGTCATTGCGCAACCACTCATAGGCAAATTCAGTAAGGTCCAGATCGCCTAATTCTTCAACAATTCCAAGAAAATCTGAAGTAGTCACGTTCTGGAATTCATGTTTCTTTAGATAAGCCTTGATTGCATTCCGGAATACGTTATCTCCTACCTTATCCCTTAACATTACTAACGTCCAAGCTCCTTTTTGATAAAATGTCAGACTGTTGGAATTAGGGTCCAATAACGCTGTACTGCTCCCTGCCAAGTCCTGAGCCTCCAACTGCTCCGCTGTCTTGTATAATTCCCAATAAAAATGGTCGTCTCCAAGAATCTCTTGCTCAGCCAAAAGTGCGTAATACGAAGCAAATCCCTCATGCAGCCAATGATGCGTCCCAGAGGTCTCAGTAACTAGGTTTCCGAACCACTGATGGGCGAGTTCGTGTGCATTCACATTGATATAATTTCGATCATGGAATGCTATGGAGTCAGTGACGAATGTATCTGCGAAAATGGTCAAACTTGTGTTCTCCATGCCGGCATATAAGAAATCATGCACTGGCACTTGCTTGTAATTCTGCCAAGGATAAGGCACGCCAATTTCTTCTTCCAGGAAATCGAACATACGCTTGGTGTAGCGATAGGTAGGCTCGAATTTTAAAGAATCCTCAGGATAATAGTACATCTCCAGAGGAATTCCACTTTTTGAAAATTCCACTTTCTTATCATATTTTCCGAGAACCAAGGCCACCAAATAGCTACTCATAGGCTTCAGCATATCGTACTCCCATAGGTCGTAGTTATAGTTGGTCATCTTCAATTTCATTTTTCCATTGGCAATGGCTTGATATCCTTTGGGTGCCGCAATACTGATATCGAATTCGATCTTGTCATTCATGTCATCAATGCTAGGCAGCCAATTACTTGTGTATTTTCCTTGTCCTTGAGTCCAGATCTGATTAGGCGCATCGTTTTCCCAGCCCACAAAATACATGGCCTTTTGTGGTGAATTGAAAAACAAGAAGTCAAGCCTGTAGCTTTGTGACGCTTCAAAATCATGATAGACGATCAATTTATTGCCGTCGTTCCTGAACTTCACTGGTTCTTTATCTATGGTAACATTCTTGAATTTCATATTTACGGCATCCAAGAAAATCGAGTCAGAAGACCTCAACATATCGAAAGACATTTTATACGAATTATGAACCGTACTGTCAACGTCTATCATATTAAATAGAATCACGGCCTCTACCCGCTTGAAATCGACGATATTCGTTTGTTGGGCATGGCTTAGGGTAAATAACACCAATGATAAAAGAAGGGGTAATTTCTTCATGGAACCTTTATTACAAGGATTGCGCCAAAATACATAAAAACTTGGTTTCAGTTCTGAGGTTTAAGATTTATCTTCGTCTTTATGAACGCTAATTTCCTTCAAACTAGTATCGACTACCTAAAAGGTGTTGGTCCTAATCGCGCTGACCTTTTGCGCTCAGAACTTGGCATTCATACCTATCAGGACCTGATAAATCTTTTTCCTAATCGGTATATCGATCGCACGCAGTACTACAAGATCAATCAATTGCAACGCAATAGCTCAGAAGTGCAGGTGATTGGCGAGGTTACCTCGATTAAAGAAGTCCCTCAAAAGCGTGGCAAACGCCTTGTAGCAACTTTCAAGGACGAATCCGGCATCATGGAATTGGTATGGTTTCGAGGGCAAAAATGGATTCGTGAGAGCCTTAAATTGAACAAGCCTTATGTGATTTTTGGAAAACCAAATTGGTTCAATGGTATGTACAGCTTGCCCCATCCGGAGATGGAATTGCTCGAAGAGCATAAAAAAAGCTTGCGCTCTGCCATGCAACCTGTATATCCATCTACCGAGAAGCTGAGCAATAGAGGCATTACGAATCGTGTGGTCAATAAGATCATGCAACAGTTGTTTCTGGAGACAAAAGGTAAATTCTCAGAAACCTTATCGCCTAAATTACTCTCAGAATTAAAATTGATCTCGAAATCCGAAGCACTATTCAATATCCATTTTCCGAAAAACCAAGACCTTTTGGCCAAGGCACAATACCGGTTGAAATTTGAAGAATTGTTCTACATACAATTGCAATTGATCATCAAGAACTTGATTCATAAATCGAAGATCAAGGGATTTCCATTTACAAAAGTCGGGGACTATTTCAATACCTTTTTCAAGGAGCATTTACCCTTTGAATTGACCAATGCCCAGAAGCGTGTAATCAAGGAAATCCGAAAGGATCTGGGGAGCAATGCACAGATGAATCGATTATTGCAAGGCGATGTCGGTTCCGGGAAGACCATAGTTGCGCTCATGTCAATGTTAATGGCACTTGACAACGGATTTCAAACCTGTTTAATGGCGCCAACCGCCATTCTGTCAGTTCAACACTACTCAGGATTACAAGAATATTGTAACAAATTGAATATCAGCATAAAACTACTTACTGGCTCAACTAATACTTCAGAAAGACGAAAAATTCATGAAATGCTTGAAAATGGGTCGTTGGACATCCTAATTGGCACTCATGCCCTACTCGAGGAAAAGGTAAAATTCAAGAATTTAGGTCTTGCAATTATCGACGAACAACACAAGTTCGGAGTGGCACAAAGAAGCAAACTTTGGAAGAAAGGCCCTCCTCTTTCCTCCCAGAGGGAGGAAGCAAAAATCGTTCTTGACAAATACCGAACTGCTCGTCCTTCTACTTATAAATTGATGAAAGAGTTACAGCAAGAAAATAAAAAAAATAGCACGGAGGCTGAACGCATTTTATGGGAATGCTTAAGAGGCAAAAAATTGGATTATAAATTTAGGCGTCAGCATATCATCGATGAATTTATAGTCGATTTTGTAAATATTGAAAAAAAATTGGTTGTAGAAGTTGATGGAGGCTATCACAATGCAGAAGAACAACGAGAGATTGATGAAATCAGAACACTAATTTTAAAGGATCTTGGTTTTAAAGTCGTAAGATTTAAAAATGAAGAAGTTATCGGAGATATAGATACCGTTGTAAATAAAATACAGAGTGTTTTAAAAAACCTTCCCACCGGGGAGGTTGGTGGGGCTGTCCCCCCACACATCTTGATCATGACCGCAACACCTATTCCAAGAACCTTGGCGATGTCGGTTTATGGTGACCTCGATATGTCCATTATCGACGAATTGCCTCCAGGAAGAAAACCGGTTAAAACGGTACATCGATTTGACAAGAATCGATTGAAGGTTTTCGGCTTTATTCGCGATGAGATCAAAAAAGGAAGGCAGGTCTATATTGTCTATCCATTGATCCAAGAG
>JABDMQ010000187.1 GCA_013001365.1 Flavobacteriaceae bacterium | reverse complement strand
GCTTCTGGCTCAGGATTTTCAACCGTCATTTGGTCATCTACGGTTGCAATGCCTTCTGAATTACCAATGACCAATACCACTTTTTCCTTGGTTGCTTGGTCATGTGCCATACCAGAAACAGTTGCTGCATCGTCATCGATATGAACGTTCAAGTTGTCCACGTCCAATCCAAGGTCGCTTATTGTACTTTCTAAGCGTCTAGCTACTAAAGCTTCTTCTCTTAATTCTGCTGCAGTGGCTTCTGCAGCTTCTTCAGCTTCTGTTTTTCCGATTCCGAATATGGTTGCTCCGGCATTCTTGATAAATGAAAATAGTCCCATGTGTTTTTGAGTTTTTGTTGTTTTTAAATGAGGCTTTAAAATTACGAAATAAAGCTGCCATTGGCAATCGATTGATTTCCTATTTAAAACAAAAAACCGCTCAACTGCATTTATATCAGTTGAGCGGTGAAACTAAATAACCAACCAAAAAAATCTAGTTTCGTTTGCTTTCTCTTGGATTATCTTTTTTAGGTGTTTTCTGCTTTCGCATTTTCTCACCTGAAGATTTGTTCTTGTCAGTACCGTTAGCTGTTCTCAAATACTGTATGTATCCACGACCCTCGAATTCGTAGATCGTACCTGAATCACTATGGTAGAGTTCTATCTTTCCGTCATTTATAACGTCAAGTTCGAAAAATTCATTGTCGAAATAATCATAATCTAATGTTAAGAATTTTAGGTATGGATCTCCTGGAACATCAGCGACATCATATAGTCCTGTATAATCCCAATAGATATCATTTACATCGCTCACATTCTCATCTTGAGAACTCCTGAATTCTGAGTCATTTCCACCAGCCAAGAATTGCAGGTAATTTTCGTTGTCGAATTCATTAAGCGCTCCCATTTGGCTTGTATACGTTTTTTCCCAAGCTTCATATTCTTGAAGGAAGTAATGAATGTTATCAAAGAACACATAGTCATAATCGAAATTAGCTCTTTGATATCCATCCAGGAAATAAGATGTGTCGTTATAAGGATTATAAAGTTCGATGGTATTTCCGTCTATTTGGTAGACATCAAAGGTTTCATATCCATCAATGTCATGATACACATCCAAGATCATATCGTAGGCATCATAATACCCTATCGAGATTCCGTAACCACCACCTTGACTGCCAATACCAACTAGATTATTGTTAGCGTAGACTACTCCATTTCTAAATGAGACGGTAAATGCCTTTTGCAAAAAGGGAGTTTGTCCATTTCCTAAAGTAGCATTTATGTCTACATACCATAGCTCATAGGAATTAAGCAACTGATTCAATGAAATCTGTGGGGTATTGTCAACATAATCATCTACAAGCACTTCTGTATAGCAAGAAGTAAATAGTGTTGCCGCTAAGGCAAATCCTGAAAGTAGTTTAATAGTCTTCATAATCCAGCAGTTTTAAATTATGGTAAGTGGAAGTTCAAAATACATGCCAAAAAAGCTATTTGCTTCATATTCAATTAATTATGCACAGGTAGAATTTGTTTAATTTTGATTATCAATTCAATTAGTAAATGAGTGATAAATCAAGATATGCGGTATTTGGGAGTGGTAGTTGGGCAACGGCCATTGTTAAGATGCTATGTGAGAACCTAGATGAGGTTGGATGGTACATGCGAAGTATATATACCAAGGAGCATATAATCAAGGAGAAACATAATCCTAGTTATTTGAGTTCTGTCGAGTTCCATACCGAACAGCTTAAACTAAGTAACGACATCAATGAAATGGCAGATTACGCAAACGTATTGATTTTTGCGATTCCATCTGCTTTCATGCAATCGGAGCTTGATAAACTCACTGTTGACATTAAGGATAAGATCATTGTTTCTGCTGTAAAGGGCATAATTCCTGAAAGTGGGCTTCTGGTTGGGGAGCATTTCCATGATATCTATAATATTCCTTTTGAGAACATAGCCGTGATCTCAGGACCTTGCCATGCTGAGGAAGTAGCTCTTGAGCGGTTATCTTACCTAACGATTTCATGTGCCGATCAAGACAAAGCACAGGAAGTAGCAAATAAATTATCTAGCGATTACATTCGTACGAAGATCAGTGATGATATTATTGGAACTGAATACGCAGCTATGCTCAAGAATATTTATGCCATTGCGGCAGGAATTGCACATGGATTGGGTTATGGCGATAATTTTCAAAGTGTATTGATGAGCAATTCCATACGAGAAATGAAGCGATTCATCAAGAAGATGCATAAGATGAAGCGCAACATCAATAATTCTGCGTATTTAGGGGACTTACTGGTAACGGGCTATTCTATATTTTCAAGAAATCGAATGTTCGGTAATATGATAGGGAAGGGCTATACCGTGAAATCGGCCCAAATGGAAATGAATATGATTGCCGAAGGGTATTATGCAACGAAAAGTGCGAGGATGCTTAATGAAAAGAATGAGAAGAAGACCCGAATACCTATTATTGATGCGGTTTACAGCATTCTCTATGAGAACAAGAACCCCAAAAAGGTTTTTAATAAGTTAACAGAAAGATTAGACTGACAATCTTAAAAAGCAGATTTGAACTGCTCTAGAAAACGAACATCATTCTCGCTAAGCATCCGTATATCCGAAATTTGGTATTGTAATAACGCGATACGGTCAATTCCCATTCCGAAGGCAAATCCAGAGTATTCCTTTGGGTCAATACCGCAGTTCTCAAGTACATTAGGATCTACCATACCACAGCCCATGATCTCGAGCCATCCCGTGCCTTTGGTCATTTTGTAATCGGTTTCGGTCTCCAATCCCCAATACACATCAACCTCGGCACTTGGTTCTGTAAACGGGAAATAGGAAGGACGCAAACGTATTTTCGATTTACCGAACATTTCGGTGGTAAAGTATTGAAGTGTTTGCTTTAAGTCTGCAAAGCTTACGTCTTTATCTATGTACAAGCCTTCAACTTGATGAAAGAAACAATGCGATCGTGCTGAAATGGCCTCGTTCCTATAAACCCTTCCCGGTGAAATGGTACGAATAGGTGGCTTGTTGTTTTCCATATAACGCACCTGAACAGAACTGGTGTGTGTTCGTAAGAGGATATCGGGATCTGTTTGGATAAAGAAGGTATCCTGCATGTCTCTTGCTGGATGATATTCAGGCAAGTTCAATGCCGTGAAGTTATGCCAATCGTCCTCGATCTCCGGTCCTTCACTAACATTGAATCCAATCCGTGAGAATATATCTATGATCTGGTTTTTAATGATAGAAACAGGATGACGAGCACCAATTTCAATAGGTTCTCCTGGCCTTGATAGATCGCCATAAGCGCCTTTTACTTCTTCCTTGCTTTCAAGATCTGCTTTAAGCGAATTGACTTTTTCCTGTGCAGTTGACTTTAATTGATTGATTGCTTGACCGAATTCTTTCTTTTGATCGTTGGCAACATTCTTGAACTCAGCAAAGTACTCGTTAAGCAATCCTTTCTTGCCTAAGAACTTGACACGGAATGCTTCGATCTCGTCCTTGGAATGTGATTTAAAAGCCTCAGCTTCGGCGATAAGTTCCTTTATCTTGTCTATCATGTTCTCACGTAAAAGTGAACGGCAAATTTAATAATTCTTATTGAATGAATTCTGCTTCAAGGAAATAGTTGACAATAGCTTCTTTCATCAGTACGCTTTGTTCTCCAGCCTTTAGGTTAGGCAATTCTTCTTTCACTATGTAATGAGGCCAACCATCATCATCAAAATAATCGAATTCGTAATAGCCATACGGTTCAAGAAGCCTACAAATGGCTATATGCATAAGGTCCAATTTATGGTCTTTCTTGAATTTCCTGTCCAATTGTCCTAATTCTTGTATTCCTATTAAATAAATTATAGAATCAAGGTCCAAAGTATCGCCATCAGCAAATTGAGCTGATAATTTTTTGACTACAAGCAGCCATCGTTCCTTTAATTGGTCGTCTCTTGACATAATAAATTATGAAAAGCAAAGTTACAAAGTACATATGGATCAATCCGCTATATTTGTTAAAAACTAACTGACCATGAATGTAATTGACATTATTCTAGGGGCACTTTTATTATTTGGCTTAGTGAGAGGCTTCATGAAAGGCCTTTTTGTTGAGGTCGCTTCACTCGTCGCCTTGATCGCTGGAGTTTACGGTGCTATTCATTTTAGTGATTATGCTGCAGAATTCCTTCAGTCAAGGACAGAGTGGAATGAGAAAACCATTAACCTAGCAGCATTCGCCATTACCTTTGTTGTTATTATCATAGCTATTTCTTTGGCTGGTAAGGCCTTGACCAAATTAGCCGATTTTGCTGCCTTAGGCATACTCAACAAAATTCTAGGAGGTGTTTTTGGAGCATTGAAAATAGGATTGATACTTAGTATCGTATTGATCGTTTTCAATAAGATGAACAATGTGCTACCATTTGTAGGCGAAGACGACATAGAGGAATCTGTGCTTTATGAACCCGTCAGGTCCTTGGCACCTATGATTTTTCCGAGTATCATTAAGAAAGATGAAGATTCCGATGATGAAACCGTCAATATTATTGTTTCATTGTAATTTACTTAGTTAATGCTCATTGCATACTGCTTAGGCGTAGTCCCATATTTTTTCTTGAATGCAGCAATGAAATGACTCGCAGTACTATAACCCACTTGAAGACTTATTTCAGAAACATTGTACTCTTTCGATAGTAGTTGTTTCCTAGCATATTCGAGTTTATAGTCCAAAAGGAAATTAAACACGGATTCGCCATAGATATGCTTAAATCCCGTCTTTAAATTAGACAAAGAAAGTCCAACTTGATTGGCAATATCTTGCAAGGAAGGCGGCTCTGCCATATGGTCAATGACTATTTGCTTGGCTTTCTTGATACGCTCCGTGTTTGCTTCGCTATCCAGGAAAGGACAGTTTTGCTCGTTATTGTTGTTGCCAAAATATAGACTCAAAGCCTCATAGGCCTTGGCAGTTATATATAATTTATGCGCACCATTGAATTTCTTGTCATCAAATATTTGGTTCAAGACCAACATCTCAGCTGGAGATAGTTCTTTGTCCAAATAATACTTCTTGTTCTTGTTCTCTTCATTGAGAAAAGGAATTATTCCAGCAACTTCCGAAAAGAATGAGTGAAACAGTTCGATAGTCACTATAAATACCAAATATTTACCGCTTGCATTCAGGCTCAGGTTAATTGGCAAGTCCTGAATAGGGTTGTATAACAAGATTGAATTAGATGACTTGACTTCAAGACTGTAATGTGGGCCATATTTAAGGATTCCATTTCCTTTCAAACAAAAATGCAGCTGTATGCGATCATTCTTGACATCTTTGAAAAAATTAAAGTCATCCTGCTGGCCATTCTCGATTTCAACTAACGTGAACTGTTCGTCAAGGAGATGTTCTTTTACCATTCTTTATTCGATATATTTTAAGAATTCGTTATGAAAAATTATGAAATAATCTAATTAACTAGTTTGCAAAAATACCTAAAAACCATGGATTGTCGTTGTTTTCGTTAATTTATCTTTGAACGATATTCTTTAAGCTTTCAGCGTTATTTTCAAGAAATATCCTAAACTATTTTTGCACCTGCTAAAAGATTGTCCTGAAGTAGATGAAAAACAGTTTTCGCTTTACCATCTTATTAATTCTTCCATTGATTGGGTTATCCCAATCAGACACGGAAGTTACCCATGACTCCTTGAAGGTGCAAGAACTAGATGAGGTCATGGTTACAGCAACTCGTACCGTGAGACAATTATCCTCATTACCATTGCCAGCTCAAATAATCGGTAAAAAAGAGATTCAACGAATCAATTCGCAGAGGCTGGACGATCTGCTTAATGAACAAACCGGACTGATTACGGTCTCTGAGTTTGTAGGTGGTGCTGGTATTCAGATGCAAGGCCTTGATTCACAATACACTTTGATCTTAATTGATGGGGTGCCTCTTATTGGTCGTTCGGCCGGAACTCTTGATATTTCAAGAATCAGTGTTGGCAATATCAAGCAGATCGAAATCGTAAAAGGAGCTTCGTCCAGTCTTTATGGAAGTGAGGCTCTAGGAGGTGTCATAAACATTATCACGGACCGACCTAAGGATGCCGGCTTCAAAAGCAATATCAGGTATCGTTATGGGACGTTCAACACGCATGATGCTAACATCAACTTGAATTATAAGAAAGAAGGTCTGTCAATTAATACTTTTATTAACAGGAATAGCAGTGATGGCTATCAATTTGCCAATGCAGCCAATTTAAATACAGTAGACCCTTACAGTAATTATACGTTCAATACCAAGGTTGATTATGCAATCAATGCAAAGACAAATCTGCTGGCTTCGGCAAGGTATTACCTCCAAGACCAAGAATATGCACCTACCGAAGATGAAGCTGGAGAAATAACTATTAACGAATGGAACACGCAATTTAAACTGGACCATGAATATAATGACAGGTGGAGCAGTTATTTTGAATTTTATGCCACTCGTTATAAGGCCGATGAATTCTTGAACACATTAGAGGACAATACATTCTTTAGCAATAGCGACTATAACGAGCTGCTCATTAGGCCAGAGATCAGGGCAAGCTTTGCGCCAAACGAGAATCATTCTTTCTTTGGCGGATTGGGAATGGACCATGAAACCTTGAATAGAACCGATTTTAGTACTAATCCAAGATTCAATTCGCCGTTCGTTTATCTTCAATATGAAGGGAGCCCTTTAGATAAGCTCAACGTAATTCTCGGTGCAAGATTTGATGGTCATTCAGATTACGATTCACAATTCAGCCCAAAAGCAGCGTTGCGATATGAACTCAATGATAAAATTGATCTAAAAGGGTCCGTAGGGTATGGCTTCAAGGCACCTGATTTCAGGCAATTGTATTTCGATTTCACAAATGGCTTTGTTGGTTATACCATATTAGGATACAATGCGGTCAATACCAAAATTCCTGAGCTTGATCAAGATGGTCAGATATCAACAATTGTTGTTCCCATTTCGGAATATAATGGAGCACTAAGACCAGAAAACTCAGTAGCCTATAATTTTGGCACAACCTTCAAACCATTCTCAAGATTGAAGTTCGAAGTCAATCTATTCAGGAATGATATTCAGGACCTCATTGACACAAGACTGATAGCTAATAAAACAAATGGTCAAGGTATCTTCAGTTTCTACAATGTAAACAAGGCCTATACACAGGGATTAGAGTTCAATACATCCTGGAAGCTAAATAATGAGTTCAGTATTTCTGGTGGCTATCAATTACTGTTTGCTAAGGACAAGGACGCACAAAACGCATTTAAGGATGGCGAGGTATTTGCCAGATTATCACCTAGTTCACCTTCATTTCAACTTACAGAGGACGATTATTTTGGATTGTTCAATAGGTCAAGGCATATGGCCAACTTGAAAATCTTCTATTCCATTGAAAAATGGAATCTTGACACCAATTTAAGAGGCACATATCGCAGCAAATATGGCCTTTTCGATACTAATGGCAATAGCTATTTAGACAATTTTGACGAATTCGTTAATCCTTATTCAATATGGGATTGGGCAATAAATAAAACCTTTTGGGCGAAATACCAAGTCGGTTTTGGGATTGATAACATATTTGATTTTACTGATGCTCCCGAATCTGAAACAGACTTACTTTTTGTGGGAAACATACCAGGAAGGATAATCTATACAAAACTTAATATTCAACTTTAATAATTAAATAAATTCTATGAAAACTTTAAAACTATTTTCTTTGATCGCCATTCTAATTGGTATGACCTCATGCAGCAATGATGATGACCCTGTCCAATTGCTAGAGGTGGAATCTGTCACAGTATCGAATCTTTTTGCTCCTCAGATTGGAGGTGTTGACCAAATGGGAAACCCATCTCCTATTTCCGGAGAATTCACGAAATTCGATTTCTCAACAGGTCAAGTAACAACAAGTGCCACGGAATGGGATATTGCTTTTAGGGCCACTTCAATTATAATTAATGGAGGTGTTTCTTTAGGATCAACAGACGAGCCAGAACGTACCGGAGATGTTGCCGCTTATATTGCATCAGGTACCTTTGCTAGTATCGCGGATGTAGAATCCTCACAGCTTGGGCAAGACTCAGGCAATGGATATGTATTAAGTGACTGGTATACCTATACAGGCCCACCAACATTCTTGATAACTCCTACGCCAGGGAAAATCATTGTAATACGAACACGGGATGGCAAATATGCTAAGGTCGAGATCTTGAGTTATTACAAAGATGCTCCAGAAGATCCAGATGCATTTATGGATGAAGAGCGATACTATACATTTAACTATGTGTATCAACCAAACGATGGTCAAACATCCTTTGAATAATTAATTCGAAGCAATAAAAAAAGCCACTGTTCTTTTATTGAATAGTGGCTTTTTTTTTAATATGTTTCGTTATAGCATTTCAACTTTTCCAGTTTCAAGGCTATACACCCCGCCTACGATCTTGATTTCGCCATTGTCTTCCATTTCCTTGAGGATAGGACTTCTTTCACGAATGCGATCCATGGTGAGTTTGACATTGTTCTCTACAGTCTTCGCTACGAAAGCACTGTTAGAGGAATCCAATGCGCCATCAACTTCATCAGCCGATTGCTTCACAGCTGGCAGGATGTTACTCAGTAAATGAGTTATGTTTCCAAGTTCAACTCCATCACAAGCAGCCTTAACAGCACCACAAGCTTGATGACCAAGTACAAGTACTAGTTTGCTTCCTGCGACTTTGCATGAATATTCCATACTACCTAAAATGTCCTCGTTTTCAAAATTTCCGGCCACTCTAGCAACGAAAATATCCCCGATGGCTTGGTCCAAGACTGTTTCTACCGGAACTCGTGAATCGATGCACGACAGTACTACGGCTTTAGGAAATTGACCTCCTGTGGTTTGACTTATAAGCGCAGCATTATCCAGCTCTTCGGAATTACCAGAGATGAATCTTTGGTTTCCTGCCAGCAGGTCACTTAATACGCTTGATGGCGATAATCCATCTTGAATTTCTTTTGTAATTGCTATGTTTTTCATTATTCTTTAATTTATTAATATTGGTCTTTTACGTTTTGTTTTACCCATTTTACACAATCCTTGAACTTGTCGAATATGTGCTCTTCTGGTATGAAATCTGGTATGATATCGATTCTTTCCATCATGTACCTGGGTTGATTCAACAAGCCAACGAAAAGAACTTCCACACCTCGTTTCCTTAGATCTTGTAGCATATCTTCCATAGCGTACAGACCTGATTGGTCCATGTATTGCATTCTTCCTAGCCTCATGATCACGGTAGAAGCAGTTTCAGGAATTTGAAGTGCCAATGCCTGAAAATCACTTGTAGACCCAAAGAACAAAGGTCCTTTAATATGCTTAATGAAAACCTCTTCTTTTAAATTAATAGGGAAATCGCCTTCATCTTCCCAGGCTTCCTCTTTTAAGGATTTAACGTCAGAACGTTCTGCAGTTAGGTCACCAATTTTCTTCATGAACATCAACGATGCGATGACTAATCCTATCCCTACTGCATATACTAGGTCCCAGACGGATGACAATATGAGTACGACCAACATGATCATGACCTCCATACTAAATTTAATAGGGCCGATTTTGACATCCTTAGGTAAATAAGGAATGGCTTTTAATCCTTTATAATCCATGACTCCAATACCTACAGTAATAAGGATACCTGCCAGAACAGCAGCAGGAATCTTGGAAGCGAGAGGGGCTATGGCCAATAGTATGATAAATAACAGGATACCTGCAATCATCCCGGACAATCTTGTCTTGCCACCGGAATTGATGTTAACAACGGTCCTAATCGTCGCGCCAGCTCCAGGGATACCACCGAATAAAGAGGCTATACTATTCCCTATCCCTTGGCCTATAAGCTCTTTGTTAGGCTTGTGCTTGGTCTTCGTCATGTTGTCTGCCACGATACTTGTTAGTAAGGAATCGATAGCACCTAATAACGATAAGGCAAGGGCAGTGAATATATAGGGCTGAATGCTTCCTAGGCTGAAATTCGTGAAAATCTCGGCCTTGAATTCAGGCAAGCCTTCTGGTATTCGAGGAATAGGCCTATAATCTAATTTGGCCAATATCGCAATGGCCGACATCACCAGAAGGGCCACTAGTGTACTAGGTACTTTCGTGGTTATTCTCTTGAACCCGTAAATAATGAAAATCGTTCCCAATGCGAGAATCACCTCAAGCCAATTGATGTTCTGGAGAGCCCTGGGCATTACTTTCAATGAACCTAAGACCCCAGAGGCATTCTTGGCAGCCAGGGTTTGGGATTCCTTGAGGATATCTGCTTCCGTCACTTTTTCAGCTCTTGCTATGGTTTCCCTGAAATCCTCAAGCACCATTATGTCTTCCGCAGCTTCCTCCTTGAGGATATTCTCCAGAATGACCTCTTCAGCCTGGGCTTTGAATTGATTGACGTATTCCATATCCTCCTTTGGGTAGTATCCAAGCGATGGCAAGATCTGTGTAACAAGGATGATTACACCAATGGCAGTCATGAAACCCGAAACCACGGGATAAGGTATATAACGTATGTATTTTCCTAAACCAAGAATTCCCAGACCGATCTGCATGAGACCCGCTAATAGAAAAACCGTAAGTATTGCAGGAAGAGCTTTTTCCACACTACCATCATTAGCAGCAATGATTCCTGCGATGATAACCATGCTCACCGCTGTCATCGGTGCCGTAGGTCCTGATATCTGAGTGTTGGTCCCACCAAAAAGAGCCGCAAAAAAGCTTATGAATATAGCTCCGTATAGTCCTGCACTTGGTCCAAGTCCTGAAGATACACCAAATGCCAAGGCCAAAGGCAATGCAACAATACCTGCTGTAATTCCTCCAAAAGCATCGCCGCGTATATTAGTAAATAGATTTTTCATATGTTGGTTGTTTATAGTTGAGTTAAGAATCGTTAAAGTTAAAAATTAACAAATGTAATTATATTCAATTGGTCTCTACCTGAGGATTCAAAGAATTGGTTCATATATCCCAATTCAAATCGTATGTTCGTGTTAAGTCGATAACCTATTCCTCCATACAGTCGGTTCCTATCAAAGACACTTGATTTCGTATTCAAGAAAATTTCATTGTAAGCAGACAGGTACCATTTACTAATACTGTCCTCATCCTCTTTACTTAAAGGCACATTAAGGCTAAGAAAATATCTAAATCTCATCTTGAAATCATCTTCGACAAATCGCTGTTCAAATCTATAGCGATGGCTTAATTTAACAGAGCCTAAGTTTTGTTTTGTTATGAATTGTTGATAGATACGGTGTTCATTTACAGAGACCTTATCATTATTGTTGCTGTAATTTTCTGAAGCTATAAAGCCATATCCAAGAAGAATATTGTTGTTGTTTTCAGTTAGGTTATAACCTATGCCAGTACGCAAGAGCAATTGTTCAAGGTCGCCTATGGCGTCATAATTCCTGTATTGCACTTCATGATGCCAATTCCATTTTTCGCTGAAATCCTTATTTCCGAAATAAATGAGCCAATTACCAAAATCACTACTTTGACCTAGTGTTGGCAGGAAAGACCCAAAAAAGAGTAATAGTATCAATTTATGTTTCATTATCTAACAATCAAATTAGTAGTGTTATACTAGTATGCAAAAAAGCTATTCTATTGAATAGCTGTTAGATATTGAATTCTGGAGGAGGAGAAATTAGGTCCTGAAAATTCGAACTATAGGAATTTGAATAAAAAACTGTCATTGCAGAAAAAGAAGAACGAGATGTGTTCAATCCTTTTTTAATGACTTGGATAATTTTTAACTCTTTATCATTAGCAGATTCCTTACCTTCTTTTTCTTCTTCTTCATTTGCATCAACCATGATGGAAATGTCATAATCCAAGTCAAGCAATGTTACTATAGATGGCGTTATAATCATTGCCATGAATAGTGAGACGAAAAAAATTGCTATAAGCGATCTTAACATTTGGTTGTTGCTTAAGGAAAACAAAAATAAAATTTAAGAAGAAATAACGTGTTAAACAAATACTAAAAAGCATCTAAGAGCTTAATATCACTGCTGGCCACCCATCCCGTTTTACCATCGGTAAGCTTGATTTTCCTCCAATTATTTACCGTGTCAAGTACCTGGACCTTAGTTCCTTCATGTAGCTTAAAGGCTTCTGAACTGCGAAGGTTCGGTTCACTTCGCACCTCTGTTTCCTGAGAGAAAACAATAGCTGGACGATCTTTCTGGACCATGCCATATTTCTGGAATGCAAAAGCAAGGCTTATAAGCATTAATAATAAAGAAAGATTGCTGAAAATGAAAGCAAGGCGTTTTCTCTGGGTAGTATAAGAGAAATAATATAGGATGAACAATCCTACAAAAAATATCATCATGATTATAGCCAATCTAGCCCATCCATCGAAGCTTAGGATGTTCATGGCCTTTTTCATGAACTTAGAGAGACCGACTTCAGGAACTTCCTCAATCGCATCAATGGTCATGTTCTGTGCAAATGCTAGGTTATTTTGTATTTCCTTGTCCCGAGGATTTAACTGCAAGGCTTTTTCATAATAATAAATGCTTGGAGCAATTTTATTGAGTTTGTAATTGGCATTGCCGAGATTGAAATATAACTCTGAAGAATGCACGCCATTGTCTAGGATTGACTCATACATGTCTATAGCATCTTGGTATTTCCCTTGATTGTATAGGCCATTGGCTTCTTTAAAGACCAAATCGTTTTGTGCAAAGCATACGTGACCAATTACTAAAAACAGTATGAAAACAATCCTCTTCATTCCTTATCTTATTTGTTTGTCAATAGCAGAGATGGTCTTAGCTGCTTTTCTATAATCCTGTTGCATTTCGACCTTCGAAAATGGTGTATATCTTGCCAATTCAGCACTTTTCAGTAAACCTATAAATTCTGTTATTGTGTCTGGTACAGCTTGTTTTCCTGATAAAAGACTTTGGATACGGTCTTTGCTAAGATCACTTGTTTCAATGTTCAATTTGGCTTTTAGGTAATTATGAAGCGACCTTTCAAGGGCTTCATAGAAATCATCTTTATTACCCATAGATCTTTTGGCTTCAACCAAATACTTCCGTGCTAATCTATCTGCTTTCCTTATTCTGTTGCCTTCAACATCGTTTAGGCGCTCATCTCTTTTTTTCATAAAGACAATGGTCAACGGGATAAGCAATAAAGGAGACAACAAGGAAGCCCAGAATACCGTGGTCTTGAAGAATACAGGTGAATTGATGGCTGTAAGATTTGGATTGGACTTAACAAAAGCAAACTGCTCGTTAGATAAAACGACTCTTTGCTTGACATTACCAGTTATCAGGTTATTATCTGAGGTGGCATTGTTAACAGGACCATTCAATACATCGATCACTATTTCTTCTGAAGAAATCCGTTTATATGATTCGGTTTCAAGGTCGAAATATGAAAACGAAATACTTGGTATTGGATATTTCCCTTGGAATTGCGGAACCACCGTATAGCTATCTGCGGTCTTGCCTCGCATACCACCAAGATTGGTCCTGACATTTTCGGAATGTTCAGGCTCATAGACTTCTAAGCTACTTGGTAAATTCAGCTTTGGTAACTCGAATAATTTCAAGTTGCCCTTGCCCGACACCTCAACTCTTGCTTGTAATGATTCCGATGCATCCAATTGGGTCTTGGATGTTGTTACCTTAAAATCAAAATCACCTACAGCACCAGTAAAATCGGACGGTTTGCCCTCAGGTAAAGGTTTTACATTAATGGAGCGCCTTCCAGCACTTACTGGCAAATGAATTTGTTTCATAAGTCGTCCACCAAAAATGTCTCGTCTATTGGTTGGAACTTTAACGGTGACATCAAGAACTAATGGTTCTATTTCCAATTTCCCCGTTTTCTGGGGGTATAGCACTGCCTTTCTTAAGATGACGTATCTATAATCTTCTCCTTTGTATTTTCCGGGAGTTACTTTAATGCCTTTAATATCGATATTCTGGCTCCAGAAATCATTGTATCGAGGTGTATCTGTCTCTCTCCAGTTATCTACTCCTGTATTAGGTCCCACATATAATTTGTAAACAACTGTAATGGGCTCGTTGAGATACGGGCTGTTCTTTGATACTTCTGCAACGAGATGGATGTTCTCTGAGGCTTCATAACTAGCATTATTGCCATCTTTTGGCTTATCGACAGCTGTCTTGACCTTTATAGTAACAGGCAATGTCTTATATATTTCACCATCAATTTCGACAGAGGCCTGCTTAATTGTAAATGTACCTTTCTTTTTTGGTGCTAGGTAATACGTGTAGCTTTTGGAATACGAACGTTTTCCATTAACCCAAGAATTACTAATTGATTGGCTTGGGCCACCAACTACTGTGAAGTCGGAAAAACTAGGAGGCACGAAGTTATCGCCATCTTTATTCATCTCGAAATCCACCCTAAGACGTTCATTAACACCAAGGGACTTCTTGCTCACCTTGGCCTCAAACTTGATCTGTGCCTGTAATGAAACAACTGACAGGAATAAGAATAAAAATGATATTTGCGTTAAGAATCTCATTTGGAAATTACCAGTCTTTATCTGTTTTGACCTTGACCCCTTTGGTTTTTTGGGCGTTTATTTTTTCTTGGACCTTTTGTTCTTGATTATTCATGGCTTCTAACAGATTCTTTATCTGCTGAGGAGATAATTGACCAGGTTTTTGCTGAGGTTGCTGCTTGTCGTCTTCTGGTTT
>JABDMQ010000165.1 GCA_013001365.1 Flavobacteriaceae bacterium | reverse complement strand
TATCGTCCAGTTCTACAGTGAGTGAAATTGTTGATTTGTGTTTCCCTATCATTATTTACGAGGTTTGAATCTAGATTCCTTGAATATTGTTTCCGCATCTGTAATCAGCATGTTCTTAAAGGTATTGTCCGTGTTGTTCATATAGGCCTTGACGATCTGCCAGCCAATATAACGCCCAAGCCTTCCTGGAGACTCAGCATCCAATTCCAAATAAAATTTAGAGAAAGGTGCTGGATTTATAAATCTCGAAGGCAATTGCGAATCCGTACTGTATAGCAACTCACGTTCTACAAAATAACGCCAGATCTCACTTTCGTTCTCCATTGCCCAATTCAATTCTTCTTGAGAATACCCTATCTTTTCAGCATCAGTCTTGAATGGAATGACCTGGTCCTTGAAATAAAGAAGTTTACCATGATAGATCATTTCATCCAAAAGGGTTTTTTGCTTTGATTGAAATACATGTTTTTTAGCATACTCCTCAGCAAGGTCTGACACAATTTGTTCTTTTTTGAAATTCTGTTTCAAGTATTTCTGAATGCTTCCATAAAATTCATGGTCCTCTCCCAAATACGTGTCTAGCGATATCAGAACAATAGTATCAGTAACGATTACCTTGCTTCTGTAATCCACATCCGAAGTTACACTAATTACCCTTGGAACTTTATTTTCTGGAAAATAATAGGTAAGGTGCTGGAATAACGCAGTCAACTCCTCCTCTACTTCACTTAAATCCTTGAACTTGTCATTTACCTCAGCAAATAATTGCTGTTGCAAAGTGTCCTGCATTCTACTGATCCATAAGGAATCCGGATATCTATCGGAGAACATGAAAGGATAAGATTCCTTTAAGGCAGATAGGTCTTCTGGTGTCGAACTTGCGAATGCTCTTTCGAACCTCTCTATGCTAAAATCTACATTAATCTGGGCAATGTCTTTTTCTTGCTGGCTTGTCTTATTACATGCAACAAGAAAAAATAACATAAATAAAGCCAATAAAAAGTGTTTCATAGGATGGGCCTTGAGCAGTTAACGAAGCTCATTTCATTTAATTATGCAATTGACTTACATTTGCAAGCAAAGGTACTATTCTTTATATAAAACTCATCATTACATGAAAACAGAAAAGGTTGTAGACCATATTATTGGTTGGTTAAAGGACTACGCAGAAAATGCCAAGGTTAATGGCTTTGTAGTTGGTGTTTCAGGAGGAATCGATTCAGCGGTAACCTCAACATTGTGCGCTAAAACTGGATTGGACGTAATCTGTCTTGAAATGCCAATTCATCAAGCTAAAAGCCATGTAACACGTGCTCAAGAGCATATAGAACAACTTAAAAAGCGTTTTGACAATGTTTCGGATCGGCGAATTGACCTAACTCCGGTTTTCGAAGAGTTCAAGACCGAAGTATCCTTGGAGGGCAAGAAAGCTATTGTAGAAATGGCCTTGGCCAATACAAGAGCTCGTTTACGCATGACAACACTTTATTATCATGCAGGCCTACTTGGTATGCTTGTGGCTGGGACAGGCAACAAAGTTGAAGACTTTGGCGTTGGTTTTTACACCAAGTATGGTGATGGTGGCGTTGATCTAAGTCCAATTGCCGATCTCCTGAAATCTGAAGTTTACGCTATAGGCGAATTACTTGAAGTGCCTAAATCTATTATGAAGGCTGCACCAAGTGATGGTCTTTTTGGTGATGCTCGAAGTGATGAGGACCAAATTGGTGCATCTTACCCAGAATTGGAGTGGGCCATGAAAATGGATGACGAAGGAAAAAAAGTTGAAAATTTCTCAGGAAGGGAAAAAGAAGTTTTTAAGATCTTTAAACGCTATAACTCAGCTAATAAGCATAAAATGATTCCAATTCCTATTTGTGAGATCCCAAATAAATTACGGTAAAACCGTAAAATTTCGTAAGAATATACAGTTGTTCTACTAATTTTATTTAAATTTACGATTAGAATCCCCTTTTATACAGAGCATAAGTTGATTAAGCTTTTGTCTCAAGATTAACATTAAATAATTGATAGCGTTATGATTAAGGTATTGGTCGTAGACCATCATCCTATAGTAAGGAAAGGGATCATTAAAATGTTTGAATCTTCTCCTGAAATCGATGTTGTTGGCGAGGCTGACAACGGAAAAGAGTTGTTTAATTTCATAGACAATCATCGTGTCGATATTGTGATCAGTGAAATTGA
>JABDMQ010000153.1 GCA_013001365.1 Flavobacteriaceae bacterium | reverse complement strand
CTGCAACTCCTCGATCTCATCTTGCAATAACTCAGCAAAATCCTTGAGTTGCTCTGATGTGAAATCGCCTGTGATATTGATGTTGGCGATTGGCGTTACTTCAGAAATGTTCAAGTCGAATGCATTTGGCTCAACCTTGACACCACCATCTATAGTGGGCCAATCCTGTTGAGCTTTTACATTGTCGATCTTGTCCTTGATCTTGACCTTGGCTTCCTCAGGAGTGATATCTTCTTGGAACTCAACTTGAATTGAAGAATAATCCTGTAAAGATGTTGATGTAATCTTGGTAACGCCTGTTATGTCATCAAACTCTTCTTCAAGCGGTTTGGTAATCAACTTTTCAACGTCTTCTGCTGCATTACCAGGATATATAGAACTTACATAGATCTTTGATTCGATGATCTCTGGGAATGATTCCCTCGGTAAACTCGAATAACTCATCAAGCCACCTACCAAAATGATGGCTATGATAACAAAAACCGTTTTCCTGTTGTCTATTGACCAAGAAGACAGGCCAAAGTATTTTAGTTTTTTCTTTTCCATGTTGTAGTTGATTATTCTATTGTACTTTTACTTCAAGGCCATCTCTCATTGTAATAGCACCATCTTTTACAATTGATTGTCCTGGCTTCAACCCATCTTTTATTTCTATGAAACCTTTATAGGCCAATCCTGTATTTACCTTGGTCTTTATAACCATTGCTTCAGAATTTTCCAACCCATCGATAACATAAACGAATTTTTCGCCTTGAGCGTTCTCTTGAAGGACATTGTCAGGGACAATTATGGCTCCATCCTTCGTATAATCGTTTATTTCGAGATTGGCAACAAGATTTGGCTTGATGAGTTGCTCCTTATTAGGAATAGCTATCTCGACCTCAAAAGTCCTATTATTCGGATTGATGAAGTTACCAACTTGCCTAACTTTTCCTTCGATATGTTGTCTTAAAGAAGGGAATTCAACCTTAACACTTGTGCCTTTTTTGATCGTACCAAGAAAATTTTCTGGCACGGATGCTTTGACGTACATGTTCCTGAGGTTTACAATGCGCATTAATTGGGATCCTCCAGGAGTTACAACTTGGCCTTGGTCCGTGATAACTTCGTCAATAGTTCCAGAAAAGGGCGCCCTAACAGCGGTCTTGCCAACTTGGGCTTGCATTTGCTTAACTGAGCTTTCCAGCCCTTCCATATTGGCCTTGGCTTGCAAGAATTGTATTTCACTACCGATTTTTTGTTCCCAAAGGCGTTTTTGCCTTTCGTAAGTAGTCTTTGCGAGATCATATTGAGTTTGCATTTGAGCAAGCTGACTCGAGAGGCCTCCATCATCGATACGCGCCAAAAGTTGCCCTTTAGAAACACGTTGCCCTTCTTTAACGAAGACATTTATAAGTGTTCCAGAAAACTCAGGGTAGATGATCAAGTTCTCCTTGGTATCTACATCACCTTGAATATCGATATAATGCTTGAAAAGAGTATCCTTAACCTTAAATGAGGTTACCAACGGCAATCTTTTCAAGGTATCCTTATCTGAGATGGCCTTTTCAAGTGTGCCAAGGATCTTACCAATACTGTCATAGGATTTTAATGTCTGGTCTCTTTTAACCTTCATTTTTGCAAGGTTGCCTTCCGTGATAATATCGTCTAAGGACTCCTTGCTAGTATCACTCCCGCAAGAGTATATCAAAAGAGTTAACAATGCTATGGATAGTATATTTTTCATTTTTTTATTGATTTCTGATTGATTAATTTTTTGGTATCTCATTTAGTACAGTTTCTAATTCGGCTTTTTTGTTAATGACGTCCAGCATGGCTTGCAAAAATTCCTGCTGCGTCGCGTATAATTGGGTTTGTGCTTGTCTGAGTTCAAAACTCGAGGCAATTCCCTCAAAGAACTTTACTTGGTTCTTTTTTTCGATTCGCTCCGCTAGGTCTAGATTGGACCTCTTGTTTTCATAATCCTCAATGGCGAATTTGTAGTCGCTTTTAGCTGATGCTATTTGAAGCTTAAGTCGCTGCTCAGTTTCAGTTAGATCGTCTTGAGCCTTTTCAAGATTGATCCTTGCCCTTTGGGTTGCTGCACTTCTCATACCAGAGCTGAAAATTGGGATGTTCATGTTCACACCTAGTACAGAAGACCCAAACCATTGCTGATCTCTATTCGTAAAAGTGAATTCATCGCTATTACCATTATATCCACCATTAATGAAAGCATCCAAAACTGGCAAGGCCTTGCTCTTTTCAAGTTTCAGAAGTAGTTCTTTCGATACCTTGTCATTCTCGGCAATTTTAAAGTCAATGGTTTTTTCTACATCTTCGTCAGCTTCCAACAAACTTAAAACCGTATTCTGTGCTGTTAAGCTAGATAGATTATCAGACAGAACTGTCTCATTATATATATCTAACCCTATTGTCATATTGAACATCTGGTAGGCCAGATCTTTCAATCTCGTCGTATTATTTAGATTACTTTCTATACCAGATAAGGTAATTTGTAGCTGCTCTACACTTTCTTCTTCACCAAGACCGTTTTCGTAGATCTTTGTTGTTTCGTCCAGGTTTTTTTCAAGAACGTCTATATTTCTTTCTAGTATTCTAATGCTTTCTTCGGCAAGAAGTACATTTCCATAGGCATTGATAACGGCCTTTCGGACTTCGAGATCTGTCTTCTCCTTGGCATTCTTCGAAATTTCAAGGAAAACCTTAGCCGATTGAAGGCCAACTAGGTATGAGCCATCAAAGATTTTCTGTCTCACAGTTGCTACAGCGTTCATGGTCTGTTTAGTACCAAAAGCAATTTCTGCGAATTCTCCTGGATTGCCTCCAAAGAATTCAGCTGGAATTAATGAGATTGGCTGCTTAATGAAGTTCTGATAACCAATGTCGGCTTCAAGCTGTGGTAATCCAGTTGCTGTAGTTTCCCATTTTTGTTGTCGTGCCGCTTCGATATCACGTGCAGCATTCTTGGCTGTCCTACTGTTTTCCAAGGCATAATCTATGGCCTCCTGAAGCGTGAATTGCTGAGGTTGACCCTGTGCCCAATTAATAGCTGTTATAAAGAAGAGTATTATAATGAGTGATTTTCTCATATCGTTGATTGATTTTGTAAAATGAATTGGTTGAGCGTTTTCAAGCCTTTATTCGTAACAATGGCCCTAAGGTGATATTCCAGATAACTTTCAATCAGGTATTCAGTCGTGAACTGATCTTTTGGGAATATGGTTTCGTCCTTTATGCCCGTCATGCCATTAAAGTACATGCGCGAAATGAATTCAACATCAATATTCGATCTGAACAACTGTGTATCAATACCTTTCTGTAGACTTTCTTTGACCGAGCCATGCATTTTATCAAATTGCTTGACCTTTAATGCCTGAAATATCTTAGGATAGTATTTCTTTAATTGATATTGTGGTGAGGTCCTTTCGTTCTTCAGATATTTCATTACGAACATCTTGATATCGTACAATTCTTCAATTGGGTTGTTGGAAGAGGCATAAATGCAATCAATGCCTTCACAGATGTTCTCGAAAAGCGAAAAAGTTACAGACTCTACTAACTTGGTCTTGTTGTCGAAATGCTGGTAAATGGTTTTCTTCGAAATGCCAAGCTCATTGGCAATATCATCCATGGTAACACTCTTGAACCCAAGAGTGAGAAATAATTCAGCGGATTTAGTTATGATCTTGTCTTTCATAATGAGGGCCAAAAATACATCAGGAAACTATAAAAACATTAAAAGTTTCCAAAGTTTTACATTTTTTTAACATTAAATTAAACAGTGATGAACATGATTTCATGTTTTGATTTACTTTTGTGCAATGCATGATTTACAATTCTATCGAGAGGCTTTCGTTTCATACTTGAATGACTTCACAGTTGCCAAAGAACCAGATACGCTTTATAGCCCTATTAATTATATTCTGCAACTTGGTGGAAAAAGATTACGGCCGGTCTTGACCCTTATGACGGCTGAGGTATTCGATACGGATTATAAGAAGGCAATGGATGCCGCGTTAAGCATTGAGGTTTTCCATAATTTTTCCTTGGTGCATGATGATATCATGGATGATGCGCCTTTGCGTCGAGGCAAGAAAACGGTGCACGAAAAATGGGATATCAATACGGGAATCCTTTCTGGTGATGCCATGTTGATAATGGCTTACCAACTATTCGAAAATTACGATAACAGCACCTTCAAGTCATTGGCTGAATTGTTCAGTAAGACCGCACTTCAAGTGTGTGAAGGCCAACAATATGATGTTGATTTTGAAACACGTAATGATGTCAAAATTTCAGACTACATACATATGATTGAATACAAGACTGCAGTATTAATAGGAGCAGCAATGAAAATGGGAGCAATTGTGGCAAAAGCCGAGGAGTCAAGCCAGAACGGCATTTACGAATTTGGCAGGAATCTAGGCATAGCCTTCCAGCTTCAAGATGATTATCTGGACGCCTACGGAAATCCTGAAACATTCGGCAAACAAGTTGGTGGGGACATTATTGAGAACAAGAAAACCTATTTATACTTAAAGGCAATTGAGTTTGCTGAGGCTGAGAGCAAAAAGGCACTTTATTCTTTATATAACTCAAATACTGAAGACCAAATAAGCAAAATAGAAACTGTAAAACAAATATTTGATGATAGTGGAGCCTCTAATGCCACGAAAGAGGCTATTGAAGAATATACGAATAAAGCCTTCTCAGAATTGAATTCGCTGGACATTCCAGAAAGCAAGAAAGATGTTTTGCGTCAATTTGGAGAACAATTAATGAATCGAGATACCTAGTGCAGCTGCCTAACACATTTGAAGAACTCGTTGAAGGAGCACAGGAAATGAATCTCTACAAAAAACTTGTAGCACAACTCAACAAGGATTTCCTGTATGCCAACATTGATCTGGATTTTGATGAGGAAATCTTGCCAACAAGCCTTAAGTTATTGTTACATGAGTGCGTTTATAGGTTGATTCAAGAAAAATTCTCAGAATATTTAAACCTGCTTTACATCATCGATGTACCAGAAGATAAAGTACGTCAGCTTGATGGTACTGATATGCTTAAATTATCAGAACAAGTAACCTTCCTGATATTAACACGCGAGTGGCAAAAGGTATGGCTTAGAAATAATTATAAGACCAAAAAATAAATAAGTATTCTACTAGAAGAATACTCTAACGAAAGGAATCCAAGGATCCGCATAGATGCTTCTATCTTCATCGTACAACACGTCATATCGAATACCAAAGATTACATTGCCAGCTCTGTAGCCAGCTCCTAGGAATAAAGCAGGATACCAATAATTATCATCCTGCAGATTGAGATTGCTTTCGTATTTTCGGTTTACGTTCAATTCTTCGAATTCTGCAGAGACTTGCAATTCATTCAGGGGATCATATAATGCCATCGCACTCCCGCCAAGTATGGTAGACTTATAAAGGTCACGTCTTGTATTATAGGTTCCATTCAGTCCTATCCCTAAACCTACATTGTTGGAAACTTGATAAATTGCGGTAGGAGCCAATGTGCCGCTAAAAAAACCATCACCAAAACTCAATCCAACACCTCCTCCAAATCGTACATTATTCCAAAAATCACTTTTTTGATTATCTGGGCCTGATTGCGAAAAAGACAAGGCATAAAACAATATAAAAACAATTAATAATATGGATTTTTTGCCAGATGATAATTGCAAATTCATAATCGGTAACTGTATTGATTCATAATCCCATAAATATACTAAAAGCCCAGATGTATTTGGGTAAAAGTTGTATTTTTGAATAGTATTTAGCAACCACTTTCAGTCTCGATTGACCTAATGGACAAATATTCTTTTTTAAACGCAGCACATACGGCTTACTTTGCTGAATTATATGAGCAATATCTAGAAAATCCGGATTCAGTCGAACCAAGTTGGCGGGCCTTTTTTCAAGGCTATGACTTTGGTTCGGAAAGCTATGGAATGGAAGGTGAGATCATTGAGGGCGTTTCTGCGCAGATACCTGAGAAAGTCCAAAAGGAATTCCAGGTGGTCAAGCTTATCGATGGCTATAGAAGTAGAGGACATCTTTTTACAAAGACCAATCCGGTAAGAGAAAGGAGAAAATATGCACCTACTCTTGAAATAGAGAATTTCGGGCTAACGGAAGCTGATCTGGATACTGTATTCAATGCGGGTGAAATTCTGAGTATTGGCGCCAAATCCTTAAGGGAGATCAGGCAACATCTAGAAGCCATCTATTGTAGTTCCATAGGGATTGAGTACATGTACATTAGGCAGCCTGATGAGATCGAGTGGATACAAAATAAGCTCAATTTCAATGATAATAAACGAAAGTTCACGGAGGACCAAAAGAAATACATCCTCAATAAACTGAATCAAGCCGTCTCTTTCGAGAATTTTCTCCATACCAAATATGTGGGTCAAAAACGGTTTTCACTTGAGGGTGGAGAATCCTTGATTCCTGCTCTTGATGCTGTCATAGAAAAGGCAGCCGATCTTGGTGTCAAGGAATTTGTAATGGGGATGGCACACCGAGGTCGATTGAGCACACTAGTCAATATCTTCGGCAAATCTGCCAAGGATGTCTTTAGTGAATTCGAAGGTAAGGACTACGAACAAGAAATATTCGATGGCGATGTAAAATATCACCTAGGCCTGACGAGTGATCGTGAAACAGAAACAGGCAAGAAGATAAATTTAAGTATAGCACCAAATCCGTCGCACTTAGAGACCGTTGGATCGGTAGTTGAAGGTATTGCTAGAGCGAAACAAGACGATAAATATGCTGATGATCCATCAAAAGTTTTGCCAATTGTCGTGCATGGAGATGCTGCCATTGCCGGTCAAGGTCTTGTTTATGAAATAGTTCAAATGGCAAAATTGGATGGCTACAAGACCAATGGTACGATTCATATCGTGGTCAACAACCAGATCGGGTTTACAACGAACTATCTGGATGCAAGGTCAAGTACCTATTGCACGGACGTTGGGAAGGTAACTTTGTCACCTGTAATGCATGTAAATGCTGATGACGCAGAGGCTGTTGTTCATGCTGCATTATTTGCCCTGGATTTCAGGATGCAATTCAAGCGCGATGTATTCATTGACTTATTAGGTTATCGAAAATATGGGCACAACGAAGGTGATGAACCTCGTTTTACTCAGCCTAAATTATACAAGGCCATTTCGAAGCATAAGAACCCTAGAGAGATCTATGCTGAAAGGCTAATTGCAGAAGGAATCATCGATAAAGCTTATGTCACCAAACTTGAGCATGACTATAAGGCCTCTTTAGAAGAAGAGCTCGAAGACTCGCGAAAAGTGGAGAAAACCGTGATCACTCAATTCATGCAGGAAGAATGGAAGGGTTTCCAATTAGTGACCGAGGAAGAGATGATGGAATTGGTGGACACAACATATCCAAAAGAAAAATTGGCAGAAATCACCAAGGTCATTTCCAACCTGCCTAAAGACAAGAAATTCATTAGGAAGAT
>JABDMQ010000310.1 GCA_013001365.1 Flavobacteriaceae bacterium | reverse complement strand
ATAGTGACAGTTATCAACTTGAGAGTTCTTTCGATGATAACTCTAGATACGCTAGCTTTGGATAAACGAGCGTGAATGTACTTTCTGATCTTATCGTCTTCGGCCAATTTATCTCCATAATCATTGCCTCCGTACCAATTGGATTCCCATCCTCTTATGATACCTAAACGATTTCCGATAGGGTTTGTCTTCTGTCCCATTTATTAATTGCTTTCTGTTTTATCCTTAGATCCTAGAACCACTGTTACATGGTTGGAACGTTTTCTGATTCTATGAGCACGACCTTGTGGTGCCGGTCGCAGTCTCTTCAACATTGATCCACTATCAACTTTAATTTCCTGAATGAACAATTCTGCAGATTCGATATCGGCGTCTTCATTCTTTGCTTGCCAGTTCGCTACAGCAGACAATACCAATTTCTCTAATCGTCTTGACGCCTCTTTCTGACTGAATCTTAAGACATTCAATGCCTTGTCTACATTTTCACCCCTCACAAGGTCAGCAACTAAACGCATTTTTCTTGGAGACGTAGGACAGTTATTAAGCTTTGCAAATGCAATATGCTTTTTGCTTTCCTTTATAGCATCAGCCATTTCTTTTTTACGACTTCCCATTGCTCTTATTTTTTACCTTTATTCTTTGCCCCAGCATGACCTCTAAATGATCTTGTTGGAGAAAATTCACCTAATTTGTGACCAACCATGTTTTCAGTAACATATACTGGTACGAATTGGCGACCGTTATGTACTGCAATTGTCTGCCCAACAAAATCTGGAGTAATCATAGAGGCTCGAGACCATGTCTTGATTACTGATTTCTTATTAGCTTCAACGTTAGCAGCTACTTTTCTCTCTAATTTATAATGAACGTAAGGTCCTTTTTTTAATGATCTTGCCATGTCTTATTATTTCTTTCTACGTTCTACAATGTACTTGTTACTCGCTTTTGTCTTAGAACGGGTTCTGTAACCTTTTGCAGGTATACCATTCCTCGAACGAGGGTGTCCTCCTGAAGACTTACCTTCACCACCACCCATTGGATGATCCACTGGGTTCATTACCACTGGTCTAGTTCTCGGACGTCTTCCTAACCATCTTGTTCTTCCTGCTTTTCCAGATACCATTAATTGATGGTCTGAGTTAGAAACAACTCCTATGGTTGCCATACAATCAGCAAGGATCAGTCTCGTTTCGCCAGAAGGCAATTTTACCGTTGCGAATTTTCCATCTCTCGCCATTAGTTGCGCAAATGAACCAGCGCTTCTTGCCATTACTGCTCCTTGACCAGGACGTAGCTCTAAACAAGAGACAATCGTACCTAATGGAATTTCGCTTAATGGCATTGCATTCCCAATTTCTGGTGCGGCTTTCGGGCCTGAAACAACTTTTTGGCCAACTTTAAGGCCATTCTGTGCTATCATATACCTTTTCTCGCCATCTTGATAATTCAATAGGGCGATAAAAGCCGTTCTGTTTGGATCGTATTCGATAGTTGCAACTTCTGCCGGAATTCCAGTTTTGTTACGCTTGAAATCGATTACACGATATCTTCTTTTATGACCTCCACCTTTATAGCGCATGGTCATTTTGCCTCGATTGTTTCTACCACCAGTTCTTTTTTTCGGAGCCAATAGGCTTTTTTCCGGCTTATCAGTAGTTATGGCATCGAACCCATTTACTACTCTAAATCGCTGACCTGGTGTGATCGGTTTTAATTTTCTTACTGACATTTTCGTCTAATTACATGTTACTGTATAAATCAATCACTTCACCTTCCGCCAGCTGTACAATTGCCTTTTTCGTGGCATTTGTTTTACCATGCTGGATACCAGATTTGGTATATTTGGTACTCCTGTTAGGACGGACATTTATTGTTCTAACCTTATCAACAGAAACGCCATATGCCGCTTCCACGGCCTTCTTGATCTCTACCTTATTCGCCTTGGTGTTCACTTGAAATGTATAGCAGTTGTTCAACTCGCTATCAGCTGTCGCTTTTTCTGTGATGATAGGTTTAATTAAGATACTCATCTCGTTTCTATTTACTTAAGTTCGATTCAATTCCTTCTATAGCGCTCTCTAACAATACTACTTGATTTGCATTTAAAATTTTGTAAGTGCTTAATTCTGAATTAGTTATAACCTCAGAACCTTTTAAATTGCGCGACGACAAATATACGTTATTATTTGAAGCACCCAATACGAAGAGAGACTTTTTGTTTTCTAGGTCCAATGCTTTTAAGACAGCGGTAAAGTCCTTAGTCTTTGGAGCTTCAAAATTGAAGTCTTCCAACACTAAAATTGACTTCTCGTTTGCCTTAATACTCAAGGCAGATTTACGCGCCAATCGCTTTACATTCTTATTTAGCTTGAATCCATAATTTCTTGGTCTTGGTCCGAAAATTCGTCCACCACCTCTAAAGATACCAGATTTGATACTACCCGCTCTAGCAGTTCCTGTACCTTTTTGTTTCTTGATCTTTCTTGTACTTCCTACTATCTCTGCTCTTTCCTTGGACTTGTGCGTACCTTGACGCTGATTGGCCAAGTACTGCTTTACATCAAGGTATACAGCGTGATTGTTAGGTTCTATTGCGAACACATCCTTAGAAAGCTCTGCTTTTCTACCTGTGTCTTTTCCTTTAATGTCTAATACTGCTACCTTCATTACTTCTGTATAGTTACGTAAGTGTTCTTATGCCCAGGAATGCATCCCTTAACAACAAGTAAGTTCTTTTCAGGAACAACTTTCAACACTCTTAAATTCTGAACTTTTACTTTTTCATTACCCATTTGCCCTGCCATTCTCATTCCTTTGAAAACTCTTGCAGGATAAGAAGCGGCTCCAATAGAACCTGGCGCTCTCAAACGGTTATGTTGACCATGAGTTGCTTGACCAACACCGGCAAAGCCATGTCGTTTCACAACTCCTTGGAAACCTTTTCCTTTTGATGTTCCAGCCACATCTACGAACTCTCCTTCTGTAAAATGCTCTACTGTTATTGTATCGCCTAATTTGTAATCCTCATCATAACCTTGGAACTCAGCAACTCGACGCTTAACAGTTGTACCAGCTTTTTTGGCGTGACCCTTTTCTGCTTTTGTGGCACTTTTTTCTGTCTTGTCATCGAAACCTAGTTGAAGAGCTTCATAGCCATCAACTTCCTTGGTTCTGACTTGGGTAACAACGCATGGCCCAGCTTCAATGACAGTACAAGGAACATTTTTTCCATTGTCATCAAAAATGCTGGTCATTCCGATTTTCTTTCCTATTAACCCAGACATAATTATTTATTATTTGTTATTATTTATTCTTTAAAAAAATTCAGGGTCAAAATACCTTCAACCCTGAATGTATTTTTACCGTTTTTCCTTCGCCCGAAGCTAAGGACATGTCTTCAAGGATAATCTTCCTTGAATTAATTTACTTATACCTTGATCTCTACTTCAACACCACTTGGTAATTCAAGTTTCATCAAAGCATCAATTGTTTTAGAAGAAGATGAATAAATGTCAAGTAACCTCTTATAAGAGCTTAACTGAAATTGTTCTCTTGACTTCTTATTTACGTGTGGTGATCTTAATACTGTGAAAATTTTCTTGTGTGTTGGCAATGGAATTGGTCCAGTAACAACAGCACCAGTACTTTTTACAGTTTTAACGATCTTATCTGCTGACTTGTCAACTAAATTGTGATCGTATGATTTTAATTTTATTCTGATTTTCTGACTCATTTTCTTAAATATTAAGCTTCAACACCTTTAGCTGCCTTAATAACTTCTTCAGATATATTTGAAGGTGTTTCAGCATAATGTGAAAATTCCATAGTCGACGTGGCTCGTCCTGAAGACAAGGTCCTTAAAGTAGTTACATATCCAAACATCTCCGAAAGCGGGACAGTTGCCTTAACCGTCTTCGCACCAGCTCGATCACCCATATCACTAACTTGACCTCTTCTTCTGTTAAGATCTCCTACGATATCACCCATGTTTTCTTCTGGAGTGATGACTTCGAGTTTCATGATTGGTTCCATTATTACAGCTTTAGCTGCCTTCGCCGAATTCTTGAATCCAAGCTTCGCTGCTAATTCGAAAGACAATTGATCCGAATCAACATCATGATAAGATCCATCTTTTAATGTCACTTTCATAGAGTCAACTTCGTATCCTGCCAATGGTCCATTTACCATTGCCATCTTGAATCCTTTTTCAACAGACGGAATGAATTCCTTAGGAACGTTACCACCTTTGATTGTAGATTCAAACTGAAGACCGGTTACACCTTCGTCAGCTGGTTCGATCGTAAATACAATATCAGCGAATTTACCACGACCACCAGATTGTTTCTTGTAAACTTCTCTATGGTCAGCAGCTTGTGTAATGGCTTCCTTGTACTCAACCTGAGGCTGTCCTTGGTTGACTTCAACCTTGAACTCACGCTTCAAGCGATCTACAATGATATCTAAGTGAAGCTCTCCCATTCCAGAGATAATCGTCTGTCCTGATGCTTCGTCTGTTCTTGCTGTAAAGGTTGGATCTTCTTCAGATAGCTTTGATAAAGCCATACCTAGTTTATCAACATCTGCCTTGGTCTTTGGCTCCACTGCGATACCAATTACTGGATCTGGGAAGTCCATCGATTCTAAAACAATAGGATGTTTTTCATCAGACATAGTATCACCGGTCTTGATATCCTTGAATCCTACTGCCGCTCCAATATCACCTGCTTCGATAAAATCGATGGCATTTTGTTTGTTGGAGTGCATTTGATAAATACGCGAGATACGTTCTTTTTTACCTGAACGATTGTTCAAGATATAAGAACCAGCATCCAATCTTCCTGAATAAGCTCTAAAAAATGCTAGACGTCCTACAAAAGGATCGGTTGCAATTTTGAACGCCAATGCAGCGAAAGGTTCATTGACATCTGGTTTACGTATTTCTTCCTGTTCTGTATCTGGATTAACTCCTACAATACCTTCTTTATCAGTTGGAGAAGGCAGGTAACGACATACTGCATCCAATAAAAACTGAACGCCTTTATTCTTGAAAGCAGAACCACAGATCATCGGAATGATAGACATATCCATTACAGCAGCTCTCAATGCAGCATGCACCTCTTCTTCTGTAATAGAGTCTTCATCTTCCATGAACTTCTCTAAAAGATCCTCATCATATCCTGCAACTTCTTCAATTAAAAGCGCACGATACTTACGAGCTTCTTCTTTCATGTCTTCCGGAATGTCGATAACATCGAAAGTTGCTCCTTGAGTTTCGTCATGCCATACAATAGCTCTATTCTTTACTAAGTCTACAATGCCTTTGAAATCCGCTTCATCACCAATATTCAATACAATTGGCACTGCATTAGACTTCAACATGTCTTTAACTTGCTGGCAAACACCCATGAAGTTAGATCCCTGACGGTCCATCTTATTGACGAAACCAATACGAGGTACTTTGTAGTTATCAGCTAGTCTCCAGTTAGTTTCAGATTGAGGCTCAACACCATCAACGGCACTAAACAAGAATACCAAACCATCAAGTACTCGCAGTGATCTATTTACTTCAACCGTAAAATCAACGTGACCTGGAGTGTCTATTATATTAAAGTGATATCCTTTTGTTTCTGGAGTTGGTTCTCCATTTTCCAATGGGAAGTCCCATGTACAGGTTGTAGCAGCAGACGTAATTGTAATACCTCTTTCTTGCTCTTGCTCCATCCAATCCATGGTTGCAGCACCGTCATGTACCTCACCAATTTTGTGAGAGACACCTGTATAATAAAGAATACGCTCTGTAGTCGTGGTCTTACCTGCATCAATATGCGCAGCAATACCTATATTCCTTGTGAATTTTAAATCTCTAGCCATGTCTATTAAAATCTAAAGTGTGAGAACGCCTTGTTTGCCTCCGCCATTTTGTGGGTATCCACTTTCTTCTTGACTGCAGCACCTTCTTCCTTGGAAGCAGCTAAAACTTCTGCTGCCAATCTTTGCGCCATGGATTTTTCATTTCTTTTTCTTGAGTAGCTGATCAACCACTTCATTGCAGTGGATATCTTCCTGTCCGGACGAATCTGCATTGGTATCTGGAATGTTGCTCCACCAACTCTACGACTACGTACTTCTACGTGAGGCATAACATTGGATAATGCATCTTTCCAAGTCTCAAGTGCCGACTTCTCGTCGTCTGTCTTCTTTTCTTCTACAATGTCTATCGCATCATAAAAGACCTTAAAAGCTACTGATTTCTTACCGTCCCACATCATCATATTAACGAATCGTGTTACTAACTGATCGTTAAATCGAGGATCTGGTAATATCGGTCTCTTTTTCGCCGCTCTTTTTCTCATGTCTTCTTCTTAAAGTTTAAATTACTTCTTAGGGCGTTTTGCTCCGTATTTGGATCTACGTTGTGTCCTACCTGAAACACCTGCGGTGTCTAAAGCTCCACGAACGATATGATACCTCACACCTGGCAAGTCCTTTACCCTTCCACCTCTAACCAATACTATCGAGTGCTCTTGTAAATTGTGTCCTTCTCCACCGATGTATGCATTAACCTCGTTACCGTTTGTCAACCTAACCCTTGCCACCTTTCTCATTGCTGAGTTAGGTTTCTTAGGAGTAGTTGTATAAACTCGAGTACATACACCACGTCTTTGAGGGCACGAATTCAAAGCAGCCGATTTGCTCTTCTTGGTTATTTTGGTTCTACCTTTTCGTACTAATTGTGAAATTGTTGGCATATTATTCTATACTGAATTTTTTTAATCCCTTGTTAAAAGGGCTGCAAAGGTAGAAATTAATATCAATTATTCAAACAGTGAAGAAGTAATTTTACAAGTATTTCGAAAAATAGTTTTCCCCTTATATTAATAAGGGATGAATTACGTTAGTTTTGAGGATTAACTAATGTCTTTAGGCTTGAAAAGAATTTCGATTTCACTCCTTATTATATATGCATTTTTTTGTTCGTCATCTTTTGGACAAGAACTCAGCTTGAAAATTAATGGCAAAACAGAGCTGGAATCCAAGATTATTGATTCATTGGATTATGAGCGGCGGTTCAGGGATTTTAAGGAATTGATCAAAGAGAAAGATAAAGTAAAGACCCAACTGTTTAAGCTGGGGTTTATTGAAAATCGAGAGATCTCCTCAAATAAAAGCAATGACTCAACTTATTTAGTCTCGTTTTCGTTAAACACGAGATTTAAGTCCATAGACATTTATTATAGTAAGGAAATCGTGTCAAGGAAAATGATCTCTACCATATCTGAAGATGTATATGATGATTATTTTTCAATCCCATTCAATTCCGTTGAAAGCAAACTTGAGTTCATTAACACGCAGCTGGCCAATCAAGGCACTCCTTTTAGGACATTGCAATTAATGAATATTGAGAGAAAAACCGATGATACCCTAAAAGCAGACCTTATTGTAAGCGAAGAAAGCATTAGGACCATAGACAAGATCGTTGTCAATGGCTATGAAAAATTCCCAAGGTCTTTCTTGAAACGATACTTGAAAATAAATCGTAATGAGGAATTCAACCTAACGGAGGTTAAGACCAAAACCGAGGAACTCAATGAATTGACATTTGCTTCACAGATTAAATCACCCGAGGTTCTTTTTACAAAGGATTCTACTACCTTATATATATATCTTGAAAAAAGAACTAGCAATACATTTGATGGGTTCTTAGGATTTGGAACAAATGAAACCACTAATAAAATTGAATTCGATGGCTACCTTAATCTTAATCTGATCAATAACCTTAATTTTGGCGAAACACTTCAGCTTCGATACAAAAGTGATGAGATCGATCAAAAGACCTTTAATGCACAAGTAGAGCTACCTTACTTATTTGGCTCTCCAATAGGAACACAACTTGAACTCAATATCTTTAAAAAGGACTCTTCTTTCTCGACCACCAATCAAATTGCTAAGATATTCTATCAGCTCAACTCAAAGAGCAAGGTCTACGGAGGCATAAGTTCGACACAATCAAATGATTTGCTCAATGGAATGTCAACAACATTATTTGATGACTACGATTCATTGTTCTATAATTTAAGTTTTAGCTATGTGTCACGAGAGAAGTTTGAGGAGCTATTCCCTATTAACTTTTTCTTTGATTCAGAAATTGGTTTCGGTAACAGAACAGTGAACGACCTGCGGATGAATCAATCCAATATTATTTTCGACACTTACAAGATTTTCAACTTGAACCAAACGAACAGTATTTATTTAAGGTCGAATGGTTCATTCCTGTTCTCGGACGATTATCTGTTCAACGAACTTTTCCGGTTTGGCGGCATCAATTCTATAAGGGGGTTTGAAGAAAACAGCCTGTTTGCGTCTTTATATGCTTTGCTCAATACAGAATACCGCCATAAACTTTCAAACAATATCTATATCAACTCCATAATTGATGCAGCTTATTACGAAAACGATCTTCAAGGCATAAAGGAAAAACTATTCGGATTTGGGTTTGGAATCGGTATCCTTACCAATTCTGGACTCCTTAAACTCAACTACGCTAATGGCAAAAACGAGAATCAAAAATTCAACATTTCAAATTCCAAAGTACATATTAGCCTAAAAGCAACTTTTTAGGGATTAACTACTTTCATGCCAAGACGTTTCGAAAAAAAAATGAAATTTTAAGGGTTTATTATTGTTTAATTAACTTTTTATTAAGATTTTTGGCCTAGGCTAATTCAAAT
>JABDMQ010000144.1 GCA_013001365.1 Flavobacteriaceae bacterium | reverse complement strand
CCAACTTGGTGTCTACTTGAAAGCCAATATTCCGGAAGTCTTCTGAGGTTTTCACATTTGAAACTTGATTCATACCGGTTGTCGTAACATAGTTATTCGTAAATAAACCACCAGCAAATAGGGTCGCGTGAGAATGGGTTGCAAAGAGGTTAAAAAATCCGAATTTCCTATATCTTACCGGAGGTAATGCCAGTTCTAAAGTGGTTTTAAAAAAACTTTTTGCAATAATGCTTTTCTCAGCATCATATTGCAAGCCCGCAAAAGAGAAGGGTCTTCTATACATTTTTGATGAGGCATTGTCAACGTAATTATTGCCAAAGGCAGCAAAACCGAATCGCGTAAATGGATTGAAGTCCTTGCTAAACGAATTACCAAAAGCATTCCTGATCCAAAACGCGGTGTGGTCTACGGGTAGTTGAAATCCAAGATCCAGGGTGCCATATACTCTAGGAAAGAATCGCCCCTTAGTAATCGTATTTCCTAGGGTCAAGGATGATTTGATCCCTTTTTCGGCATCTACGGCTCCAACAGATCCTTTCAGGTTTCGATACGCAAGTGAGGCGTATGTATTATAGAATATATTGGTGTTAAAATCTTGATCCGAAAAATCGATCTGTTGGAACTGAGGCGATTGATCCAATCCGTAATAAGCACTCGCACCAATATTCAGGTCAAGATTTCTAGGATTATCATAGATCAAGGATTGTGTATGGTCAAAACCAAGATGTATTCCTTTTCTAGATCGTTTTGTAGGTCCGAAAAGGTCATAAAAATTAGCTTGATTATAATAGGCGTAAAAGTCATATTTGCCAGATAAAAAACCACTCAGCTTTGCCGTTGAATAGTTGACTGCAGCATGATATTGCTCATCCTTGTCAATGTCTCCTTGCACATCATCAAGACCATTCGTCCATTTGTTGGGCGTAAAGGATACAGATAGGTCTAAAGACTGCAGACCTAAAGGATCTTGGAACTTGAATTTAAAACCAATTCCTATTTTGTTCTTGTAGCCTACGATCGTTGGATACGCATAGTTTAATTTAACCTCTTTCTTCGTGATATATGTACTGTTTTTTGCATTAATGCTTTCATCATTGAAATTTTCAGAATTCGGCACCTCTGTCGTCCAGTCTTCAAGCTCTGGATATTTTTCTACCGTTTTATTTCCTAAGAATTCGATGTCTGATACTTCAATATTGTCCTCATTATAAATATAAACCGGAGCGAAACCATTGCTCGTGTATTTAAAAGCAAACATCTTTTCGTCATCAATAGGGACAGGCCTGAAATATCCTGTAAGTGCATTGGTCACTATTTCTATATCCAAGGTCTTTGTATCTACTTTAAATATATTGCTGACACCGGTATAATAGGAAGAACCTATTAAATAGCTTCCATCTGCCGAATATTTAAAACTTTGGGGTGATGAAACATCGAAATTGAAGACTTCCTTGAATTTAATATTGTCCTTGTCGAAGGCATCAAAGGAATCGATTTCATAGATGTTCAAGAACTGGTTGCCATTTATATCCGTAAACGCAGCACTCAAACTCAATCCATCGGGAGAAATATCCATATCGAACATATCGGATCCATAGGGGAGCGTATATTTTTGCTCCCAGGTGGCGTATGATTCGGTTGGATTTTCAGCACTTGATCTAGGTATTTTTACAAGTGTACTAATACCATTGAGGTGCTTAACGCCCCAAAGAGACTCATCTGCTTTATTGAATGCCAGATCACCTATTCTGCAGTCTTTTTGTAATAGCCTTGATCGCCCTGTCTTTAGGTCGTACGAATTCAGGTCTCTTTGATCGTCATTATCCGTTGTGTAAAAAAGCAAGTCGTTTTTCTCGTCATAAGCCAGAGAAGTGACGTTAAAAAGTGTTGGGCCCTTAATATCCTTTAGTCTTTTAATAGTCCCGGTCTTAAGGTCCAGCTCAGCGATATGTGGAATTTTCCCCGGATAGTTAACAGCAACGTATATGTTATCTCTTTTTTTATCATGGTAAGCAAATGAAACGCCACCGAGTTCTTTATCTGTAATTAACTCATCTTTGCTGATCTTGCTTTCTTTTAGCTGTTCAATGTTCTTGTTTTGAAAGTCTTTCTCAAATTCAATCCAATTGCTCCAGGATCTAGAAATAGGGGTTCCATAGATATGCTTGAAACTTGTTGCAAAACCTCTCTTGCTACCATCTTTTCTCTTGACCCACTCTATTAGTTTTTCAGGCCCATGTTCATGGGCGAGGTAACTTACAAATCTGGTACCGTAATAATAGTAGTTGGCTTTAGACATAAAATCTGCTGAGGTGCCGGCAGAGGCCAAACCTTGTGCTGAATAGATCCTGCTTCCTTCAAGAACTCGTGTCCTAAAAAACATTTCATCATAATTCCCAAGTGCATTTCCTTTTCCGCCATCCATCCAGGTTTCAACAAAAACAGCAATACCTTCATGCAGCCATCTCGGAGAATAATATCTGGGACTGGTTAAATAGCTGTAGAACATGGAAATAGGATGGTCGTTAGAGCTCTTTACTTTGCCATTGAATATCTTTTGAAAGAACAGATCGCTTTTTGAGGCATTATCCAATGCTGCTATATGGACAAGTTCATGATTCATTATCGAAAAAACCCGTTCGCCTGCCACGCTGGATTCAAAAGCATAATTTAGAGGAGATATACAAGTAGATATGAGATTTTTAGGGAGTGAGGTAGCGCCTCCGTTACCATAATCTCCAAAATCTTGAAACAACACGAATATTTTCTCTCTCGGGTCGTATTCAAATAATTTTTTATGAAAACTCAGGGCGTTATGCGAACAGCGTATGGCATGATTCAAAACATAGTCAAATTGCGGGCTTGTGCTAACAACGTTAAACTCATTTGTCTCAATTTGATTGAATTGAGAATATGTCTTGTTCAACCACAGAAGGCTTAAAAGAGATAGAAATAAAAGTTTATTCATATTCTAATTAACGTTGAAATAAAAAAGGAGAAAATATGATTTCCTCCTTTTATTATTTTCAAAATAGTGCATTAATAATCAGCAGATATCCTTTTCTGAAACTCAGGACCTGATAACATTTTCTGAAAATCTGGACTAGCCATCATTTTCTGAAAATCGGGCCTGGCCATCATCTTTTGAAAGTTTGGAGCAGCCAACATCTTTTGGAAGTTAGGTGCTGCTAACATCTTTTGGAAATTAGGCGCGGCCATCATTTTTTGGAAGTTCGGCGCTGCTAACATCTTTTGAAAGTTAGGTGCGGCCAACATCTTTTGAAAACCAGGCCTAGCCATCATTTTTTGGAAATCAGGTGCTGCCAGCATCTTTTGAAAATTAGGAGCCGCTAACATCTTCTGGAAATCATAGGACTTGGCTAACTTCATAAAATTAGGAGATGCCATCATCTTCTGGAAATCAGAAGCCGCCATCATCTTCTGAAAATCAGGAGCCGCTAACATCTTTTGAAAACTAGAGGATAACGCTAACTTCTTGAAATCTGGCGATGCCATCATCTTCTGGAAATTAGGCGCTGCCATCATTTTTTGAAAGTTGGGAGCCGCCATCATCTTCTGGAAATCAGGCGCTGCCATCATCTTTTGAAAGTTGGGAGCTGCCATCATCTTTTGGAATCCTGGTCTAGCCATCATCTTCTGGAAATCAGGCGCTGCC
>JABDMQ010000307.1 GCA_013001365.1 Flavobacteriaceae bacterium | reverse complement strand
CTTTAGGACCGCACCAGTTTCATAATTTACGATCCTTAATTTCGATTCCTTGTATTGTCCTGTGCTTTCATACAACTTACCATTATAGAATTCCAATCCTTGTGTATATGATGTGATATCATGAGGGTATTCGTTAACGATGTTATAGGCATACACCTTTGGTTTCTCATTATTCAAGATTACAATATCCTTCTTGACGGTTTCTGTCTGTTCATTATATGATATGGTGGCCTCTATGGTTTGCTTGCCGAGTTTTTCGGTATCCAAGACTTCATTTTCAGATATAGGAGCACCTAAAATTTGATAACTGATCGACTTTATCTTGTGATTCTTGGAATTTATGATAGACAATGAAAGTGTGTCCCCAAGAACTATTTTATTTGATTTGGCGTTGGTTTTTATTGAAAAATCACTTTTTTTATTGCTGTTATTACTTCCACAAGAAATAAGTAGTAGAGCAATGTAGAATACCGACAAGAGGCTTTTAAATGTCATGTAATTGATATTTTTTTTGACAAGGTATTTATTTCTAAATAGATTATGAAATCATTGTGAAACATTTAAAACTGATGTATCTTTGCGCGGGCAAGTCCTACACAACCAGCTCCTGTTTAATCCTCCAGGGCGGGAACGCAGCAAAGGTCGACGGTCGTAGCGGTGTGATGTAGGTAGCTTGCCCTTTTTTTATGCCCATTATTTTCCTATTTATTATCGTATTTTTGGCATGAAAACTACTTCAATTCTATGTCTAAAGTCGTATTGATCACTGGAGGTTCCTCAGGAATTGGAAAATCAATAGGTGAGTATCTGTTGGAACAGGGTTATAAGGTATATGGTACGAGCAGGAATCCTGATAACTATCCCGACAGTAAATTTCCTATTGTTGCCTTGGATGTAACCAAAAAGGAAACAATTTCAGAATGTATCAGCAGTTTGATTGCCAAGGAAAACAAGATTGATGTTTTGATCAATAATGCTGGTGTGGGAATTACTGGTGCGATTGAAGAAATTCCAGAAGAAGAGATAAAGAAGAACTTTGAGACCAATTTCTTTGGGCCCATAAATGTCATAAAAGCTGTTTTGCCACAAATGCGTAAACAGAATTCTGGTTTGGTAATTAATATTACAAGTATTGCTGGTTACATGGGTTTGCCTTTCAGAGGGCCATATAGCGCCAGTAAAGGAGCTTTAGAATTACTTACTGAAGCATTTAGGATGGAGCTTAAGGACTTCAATATAAACATGACCAATGTGGCTCCTGGCGATTTCGCCACCAATATTGCTGCTGGACGCTACCATGCTCCAGTTAAGGAGGGTTCTCCTTACACAAAATATGGTTCTGTGTTAAACGATATTGATGCTCATGTCGATAAAAGCAATTCCCCTATAGCCGTTGCCAAAAAAGTCCATCAGGTTATTCAAGTCAAGAACCCGAAAGCACACTATAAGGTAGGGTCGTTCTTGCAGAAATTCTCTATAGTGTTGAAACGATTACTACCGCAAAAGATGTATGAGAAAATGTTGATGAATCATTACAATTTATAGGTTTGTTTGGGTTATCTACAGATCGTTGAAAACAATTTCCAATTAACCCGTACCGACGCTTTTATTGAGGTCTTTAAATCGTAAATTTGCCTCAAATTAAACATAACTTAAATCCTCTCTTTTCACATGAAATTCTTTATCGATACTGCCAATCTAGATCAAATAAAGGAAGCCCAGGACATGGGTATTCTTGATGGTGTCACTACAAATCCATCATTAATGGCCAAGGAAGGCATTACAGGGCATGACAATATCTTGAAGCATTATGTAGACATCTGTAATATCGTGGATGGTGACGTAAGCGCCGAAGTGATTTCAACGGATTTTGAGGGCATGGTCAAGGAAGGGGAGGCCTTAGCCGAACTCCATGACCAGATCGTGATTAAACTACCAATGATCAAGGATGGTGTTAAAGCTTGTAAATACTTTAGTTCTAAAGGCATTAAGACCAATGTTACATTGGTGTTCTCGCCTGGACAGGCACTATTAGCAGCAAAAGCAGGAGCGACTTATGTGTCACCATTCATTGGGAGATTGGATGATATCTCTACAGACGGACTAAACCTTATTGCTGAGATAAGAATGATCTACGATAATTACGGATTCGAAACGGAGATCTTGGCTGCTTCAGTGCGCCATACCATGCACATTATCGATTGTGCCAAATTAGGGGCAGATGTTATGACTGGACCACTTAGTTCGATTGAAGGACTACTTAAGCATCCTTTAACCGATATTGGTCTTGCCAAGTTCTTGGCAGACTATAAAAAAGGAAACTAGAATGAATAGGAGAGAAGACTACCTATTGAACCTCTTGGTTCAATAAACCTAGCAATTGTTCTTCAAAATTGGTATCGCTCATATTTGCATGAGCGTTAACTATATGACCACTTCCATCAATAAGCATGACCTTATTAAGCCTGCTTAAGACCAATTGTCTTCGAGCACTGTAAGGATCTGCAAATCTATATTCGTTCTCCATCGGGAATCTATGCTTTTTCAGTACCTCGCGCCAATTCTTAGGTGACGTTTTCCTTGCATTAATTGCCACAAATTCCAATTCAGGATAATTGGTCTTCAATTTATGGACTCTCTTATGGGCAT
>JABDMQ010000077.1 GCA_013001365.1 Flavobacteriaceae bacterium | reverse complement strand
TTCAGAAACCTCTACAATTGCTCGCAATTTTATTGATGAAGGTTTCGATCGTGTGGATTTTGTGGAGAAAGCCGATATGTATGTTATTAATACATGTTCTGTTACTGAGAATGCCGATAAAAGATTTAAAACTATTGTAAAGCAAGCCCAAAAAAGAAATCCTGAGGCTTTTATTGCAGCTATAGGATGCTATGCGCAATTGAAGCCGCAAGAACTTGCAGATGTAAATGGTGTAGATCTTGTTTTAGGTGCAACAGAAAAATTCAAGATCACAGATTATATAAATGATCTCTCCAAGAACGATCTTGGCGAAGTACATTCATGTGAAATTAATGAAGCTGATTTTTATGTAGGAAGTTTTTCTTTTGGTGATCGAACAAGGGCTTTCCTGAAAGTCCAGGACGGATGTGATTACAAATGCACTTACTGTACGATTCCTTTAGCTCGTGGAATATCCCGAAGCGATACTTTGGACAATGTATTAAGAAATGCCTCAGAGATCACTGCTAAAGGAATAAAGGAAATTGTGCTCACTGGTGTTAACATAGGTGATTATGGTAAGGGAGAATTCGGGAACAAGAAGCATGAACATACATTTTATGATTTAGTGCAGGCATTGGATCAGGTAAACGGATTGCAAAGAGTGCGAATTTCGTCCATCGAACCAAATTTATTAAAGAACGAAACCATTGATTTTGTTGCCAAGAGCGATTCATTTGTTCCACATTTTCATGTGCCACTGCAAAGCGGTAGCAATGAGGTACTTAAATTGATGAGAAGAAGATACTTGAGGGAGCTATATGTAGACCGAGTCAATAGAATAAAGAGTGTAATGCCTCATGCTTGCATAGGCGTTGATGTAATTGTTGGTTTTCCTGGTGAAACAGAAGAGCGATTTTTGGAAACCTATAATTTCTTGAATGAATTAGATATTTCCTATCTTCATGTGTTTAGCTATTCAGAGAGGGATAATACAGTTGCGGCTGGCATGTGCGATGTAGTGCCTAAAGTAGTTAGAGCTAAACGGAGTAAAATGCTTCGGGGTTTATCGGTCAAAAAACGCCGTGCTTTCTACGAAAGTCAAATAGGAACAAAGCGCAAAGTGCTGTTTGAAGCGGAGAATAAAGAGGGTTTCATTCACGGATTTACAGAAAATTACATTAAAGTGAAATACCCTTGGAATCCTAGCTTTGTCAATACTGTTCATGATATTCAACTGACAAGTATAGATATGGATGGAATTGTTAGGTTTGAATTCGCAGAACAATTAGTAGGATAAATTCCTTGAGAAGAATTTACTTCTTAATCAAATCCTTACACCAACAGGGAGCATTCTTTTATACTTCCTGTTTCCTCTTATGAACTTGGCAATTGGCGGACTGGTTGGAACAACGCTTACGTTTAACTCAGCTATATGTTGGAGTACGATAGTCAAGAATTCTTCTTCAAGTTTTTTAGAATGGATGCCCTCTGGAATTTCAAGTTTGGTCAAGAATATCTTTCGATCTTGAGAAGCATATTCGATCTTCATTAATTGGTCATCGACCTTAAGTTCATATTGTCTAAGGAATTCATTGTCTATCAAGTCTTCAGCACTTATCATCATCAGTTTATTTAATTTAACTCAACTTTAATTAAGATTAAGAATTGTTTTGGGAATTAGAATGGGTTATACATATTATTCTGTAATCAAATTCTTTGCCAGTTTTTACAATGACCATTCGATATCTTGTTCTAAATCATTAGATAGAATTCTACAAAAGAAAAATTCTCCGAGAATTATCCAATCCTGTTCCTTAAAACTGCCAATTGAAGAAATTTGGATTCTAAGAATCTATTGTCGTCGATAGATAGCAACAATGATCTTCTACTTTCTAAAATTTGCAGATCATTTTAAATAATTATTGCAGTTGAATTATTTAGCTTTGTATCACAAAGTTACGAAAATAATTGCTACAAAATATTAGGAAAAACCTTATAAGAAATGGGAAAAGAGATGGTTCATGTTTATTTAATGCCAGGAATGGCAGCAAACCCATCAATTTTTGAACATATAAGGTTGCCAGAAGACCAATTTACAATTCATTGGCTAGAATGGACTATACCTCATTCAGGTGAAACTATCGGTGATTACGCTAAACGGATGTGCAGTAAAATTGATTACGAAGAGCCAGTATTATTAGGGGTTTCGTTCGGAGGTATTCTTGTTCAAGAAATGAGCAAGCATTTAAAATTCAAGAAAATAATTGTAGTATCCAGTGTCAAGAACAGACATGAATTGCCTAAACGCATGAAAGTATTGAAACATACAAAAGCATATAAACTATTACCAACTCAACTTGTGGGCAATGTAGATCTACTTGCGAAGTATGCTTTTGGTGAAACCATTAAAAAGCGAGTGAATCTTTATCAAAAGTATTTATCGGTCAATGACAAAAATTATTTAGATTGGGCCATTGAACAAGTCATATGCTGGGAACAAGAGAAATCCTTGCCAGAGACAATACATATTCATGGTGAAAAAGATGCAGTTTTTCCTTTCAAGAATTTAGGCGATTGTATCTCAGTTGAAGGCGGCACACATATTATGATCATTAATAAATATAGGTGGTTCAATAAGAATTTACCGAAGATCATACTTGGTTAATTACTACCAAAATTTTGATGAATTGCCGTGAATTATTAACTTTAGCCAAAACTACTTATGATGAAACTGATACGAAATACCCTATCTGTCATTGGTCTATTGAGTCTAGCAGGATTCTTGATCTATGCTGTTCAAGACGCACCAAGTGATGAAAACCTAGAGAAAAAGATCATAAACGACTATAATGTTTACGCATTAGCGGTTCCAGATTATTTGGATTTTGCTGGTGAACGATTACCCTTGGAAAACCCAGATATACTGGAACGAATGGACAGAGAGCTTTTGGTTAATACATATTGGCAATCCAATGGATTACTTATGTTTAAGCGAGCGAAAAAATACTTTCCTATTATTGAGCCAATTCTGGCCGAATATGGAATTCCAGATGATTTTAAGTACTTAGCCGTAATAGAAAGTGGATTGACAAATGCTGTTTCTCCGGCAGGAGCGAGAGGTGTTTGGCAGATTCTAAAAGGGACTGCGAAGGAAAACGGGTTGGAAGTTAATTCCAATGTTGACGAACGCTACCATTTGGAGAAATCAACAAGGGTAGCTTGTAAATACCTGTTGAAAGCAAAAAAAAGGTTAGGATCTTGGACGTCTGCAGCTGCAGCATATAATGCGGGCAACGCAGGAATCGCGAGACGACTAAGAGAGCAAAAAGTTGATAATTATTACGATCTTTTATTAGGTGAGGAAACTGGTCGTTATATTTTTAGAATTGTTGCATTAAAAGAAATCCTTAATCACCCTGATAAATATGGGTTTAATTTTCGGGAAAAAGATCTTTATAAGCTCATACCAACTTACACGGTTGAACTTGATACACCTGTAGTGAATTTTGCAGATTTTTCGAAGCAGTTTGGTATTAACTACAAAATCCTTAAAATTCACAACCCATGGTTGCGTGAAAAGCACCTTAATAATGCCTCAAGGAAAAAATATGCTATAGAAATTCCTGAACAAGGATTTTACAGTGTTGAGCCTTGATAATTATTATATTAAAATGAAATTTCAGCTTGGGATAGAGCCAAAGACCTTTTAAAACTGATTAACGCCTTCTTTGCCTTTGTTGACGATGGCCACCAAAATGTTGGTTTGGCATTTGTGCTTTTTTCATGTTATCCTTCATCATTTTTATCTGCTCGGTAAGCATACCGTGTTTGTCAAGTCGTTTTGCCTCGTTCAAAAGCTGATTCGCCTCCTGTTTCCTTCGCTTGCTAAATGCTATACCTGCTAGATTCAGTTTTGCCATGGCCAAGTCATGCTTCATTGAAAGACCTAAGGAAATCGCTTTTTTAAAAAATTTTTCTGCTTCGTTCATATTGGTCTGCGATACCATGATACCATTCAGATAATTATAATATCCTTGCTGTTTGGTGACCAATGAGGCTTCTGGGTTCTTGATCTTGTTCAGCCATTTCTTGGCCCCAGGAAAATCTTGTTTCCTCAATCTTAAGAATGCCAATAATATGAACTCGTTCTTGAAATAAAGAAAAACGAATATTCCTGACAATAATGTAAGCATTATTCCATTGCCGATTAAACCTTGAACGAATTGATAAATCGCAAAGGCCAATATGGCGATGGCAAGGATAAGCTTAATATTTTTATTGAACATTATTCAAGTCTTGGTTATGGCCAGCAAAGGTATTAAAACAATTGGAAATAATTGTATTATAGGATTTGCTTTAGTAAAAACTCTTTGTATATTTGCGCCGGCTTTTCAAAGTACGATAAGAGCCTTAGAATAAAAGAAAAATTTAAAGAAACACAGAAATGAAAAGAACGTTTCAACCGTCTAAAAGAAAGAGAAAGAACAAGCACGGCTTTAGGGAGAGAATGGCTTCTGTTAGTGGTAGAAAGGTCCTTGCAAGCAGAAGAGCGAAAGGAAGAAAGAAATTATCTGTGTCTTCTGAACTAAGACATAAAAAATAATGATTAACAATTGTTAATATTTTAAAGGTGTTACTTAACAGTAACACCTTTTTTTATATCCGGCTGATAGCTATTTTTACGAAATTTTAAAATTTAAAAATGCCAAAAAACCCAGAATTAAAATCTGTCCTGATAATTGGATCAGGGCCAATAATTATAGGACAAGCATGTGAATTCGATTATTCAGGAACCCAAGCTTTAAGGTCATTACGTGAAGATGGCATTGAAACTGTCCTTATAAATTCTAACCCAGCAACAATAATGACCGACCCTTCGATGGCGGATCATGTTTATTTATTGCCTTTAACGACCAAATCAATAGTCAAAGTACTAAAAGAGCATCCTGAAATTGATGCCGTTTTGCCAACTATGGGAGGACAAACGGCATTGAATTTATGCATTGAGGCCGATGAAAAAGGAATTTGGGATGATTTTAATGTAAAGCTTATTGGGGTCGACATAAACGCAATCAACATTACAGAAGACCGTGAGAAATTCCGTGAACTTATGTTAGACATTGGAGTTGGTATGGCACCCCAAGCAACAGCCACTTCATTTTTAAAAGGCAAGGAAATTGCTCAGGAGTTCGGTTTTCCATTAGTTATTCGGGCCTCGTATACGCTTGGAGGAGCAGGTGCTTCCATTGTTCACCAGCCTGAAGATTTCGATGAACTACTGAGTAGGGGATTAGAGATTTCTCCTATTCATGAAGTCATGATAGATAAAGCTCTAATTGGATGGAAAGAATATGAGCTTGAATTGCTTCGCGATAAAAACGATAACGTTGTAATAATCTGTACAATAGAGAACATGGATCCAATGGGGATTCATACAGGGGATTCTATTACAGTTGCTCCGGCAATGACATTATCCGATGTTACCTTTCAGAAAATGCGTGATATGGCAATACATATGATGCGCAGTATTGGAGATTTTGAAGGAGGATGTAATGTGCAATTTGCGGTAAGTCCTGATGACGATGAAGATATTATTGCGATTGAGATCAACCCTAGAGTATCTCGATCCTCTGCTTTGGCAAGTAAAGCTACTGGGTATCCAATTGCTAAAATTGCAGCAAAATTGGCCATTGGATACAGTCTAGATGAGTTGGAAAATCAAATCACGAAATCCACATCAGCATTGTTCGAACCAACATTGGACTATGTCATTGTTAAGATACCACGTTGGAATTTCGATAAGTTTGAAGGATCGGACAGGACTCTAGGACTCCAAATGAAGGCAGTTGGAGAGGTCATGGGCATTGGTAGGTCTTTTCAGGAGGCGTTGCACAAAGCGGCTCAATCTCTTGAGATCAGACGAAATGGACTTGGTGCGGACGGTAAAGGATATAAAGATTACGATATAATAATCAAGAAGCTCCAACATGCATCTTGGGATCGTGTATTCGTTATATATGATGCCATAGAAATAGGTATTCCATTAAGTAGGATTCATGAAATCACTAAAATTGACATGTGGTTCTTGAAACAGTATGAGGAATTGTTTTTGCTTGAAAAGGAAATATCAACATTTACTCTGGAAACGATCGACCGCGATCTCCTACTTGAAGCCAAGCAAAAAGGATATGGTGATAGGCAAATAGCTTATATGCTCGGTTGTTTAGAAAGTGAAGTTTATAATAAACGCTCAGAATTGAGAATCAATAGAGTATATAAACTTGTAGATACTTGTGCTGCGGAGTTCAAAGCTGAAACGCCATATTATTATTCGACTTTTGAGAATGATATGATTACGAATGATGGTGATCTAATTGCGGATAATGAAAGTGTGAAGAGTGATAGGAAGAAGGTCATTGTCCTTGGTTCAGGGCCCAACAGAATTGGGCAAGGCATCGAATTTGATTATTGTTGTGTTCATGGTGTATTAGCATCCTCGGAATACGGTTACGAAACCATTATGATCAACTGTAATCCTGAAACGGTTTCAACGGACTTTGATGTGGCAGATAAACTTTATTTCGAACCAGTTTTCTGGGAGCACATTTACGATATAATTCGACATGAACAACCAGAAGGAGTTATAGTCCAACTAGGAGGCCAGACCGCTTTAAAATTGGCAGAAAAATTGGATCGATATGGTATCAAGATCATTGGCACAAGTTTCGAATCCTTGGATTTGGCAGAGGATAGAGGCAGTTTCTCAACATTGTTAAAGGAAAATGATATTCCATATCCGGCTTTTGATACAGCTGAATCTGCCGATGAAGCCTTAGCTGTAGCTGATAAACTTGATTTCCCAATATTGGTAAGACCATCGTATGTGCTAGGAGGTCAGGGAATGAAAATTGTCATAAATAAAGAAGAGCTAGAACAGCATGTTGTTAATCTTTTGGCGAGCATCCCGAACAATAAATTACTTTTAGACCATTATCTCGATGGAGCCATCGAAGCAGAGGCGGATGCCATATGCGATGGTGAAAATGTACAGATCATTGGCATCATGGAGCATATTGAGCCTTGTGGTATTCATTCGGGTGATAGCAATGCAACCTTGCCGCCTTTCAATCTTGGTGAGTTCGTAATGCAGCAGATAAAGGACCACACTAAGAAAATTGCACTTGCGTTGAACACTGTTGGTCTGATCAATATTCAGTTTGCTATCAAAGACGATAAAGTGTTTATCATCGAAGCAAACCCAAGAGCATCTAGAACAGTACCTTTTATCGCTAAAGCTTACAAGCAGCCCTATGTAAATTATGCTACAAAGGTCATGTTAGGCGCTAAATTATCGGAATTCAAGTTTGAGCCAAAACTTAAAGGGTTCGCCATAAAGCAACCGGTATTCTCGTTTAACAAATTCCCTAATGTGGACAAGAAACTAGGCCCTGAAATGAAGAGTACAGGTGAATCTATTTTATTTATTGACAGTCTAAAGGATGATGAGTTTTACGACTTGTATTCAAGACGTAAGATGTATTTGAGCAAGTAATTCAAGAAATTACAGCTATTACTGCTTCTTAATTAAAACGAATTCGAAATTTACGTTCACTTTCTCAGATAGTTTATTACTTACTATTTTAGGAATCTTAATATCAAAGTCAGAGACCAGCACTGTGAATATTCCCTGCATTATGATGGTATTTGTTTCTGGAGATTTCAATTTTATTTCTATATCCTTTAACTTCTTCGTAATGCCATGAAAAGTCAATTCTCCATTAATCGAATTGGATTCATTGTTCAATACTCCTTTGAAAGTTGCTTTAGGGAAATCATCTGACTCAGCATAGTTTTCATTGAAATGTTCCTCCATCAAAGCATTCTTGAACCTAAATGCTTTGATTAGCGCCAAAGCCGCAAACTCACCGTTGTCTTTGTTTAAAATGGCTGTAACAGAATTGTTGGTTGCTTTAACCTCTTCAAATGATGGAACAGACGCTTCAAAAGTAATTGAGCCACTTTTTGTCAGGTATTTATCTTGGGCATTAAGTCCGAGTCCAATTAACAATAAGACTAAAGTAAATTGTTTCATCTTCTAAAATTTTATTCGACAAAGCCATCTGTTTGCCATTGTACAATCACATCTATTAAGGTTTGTGGTAACCTAGGACCACCCAATGGCATCGCTCCAGCACCACCTTCACTTTGTTGAACTCTTGCAATTAATGTACCATTTTCCGCTGAATTGCGAACATTTTGATAGGTTACAAGAGAGTTTGGAGCTCCATTTGTTGGCGGATCCCCATGACAATTCAAGCAATTATTGTCAATTATAGCCTTGACATCATTCGTATAAGTAATTGGTCCTTGATTTTGCATTTGGTCTATAAGGTCGTCTTCACTATCATTTGAGCAAGAGGAAATAAATGAGAACAAGATCAATGCAATAAAAAGTTGAAGAATCTTTTTCATCAGCAAGCATTTAAGTTCCCTAAATTTACCTAATTTCATTTAATTAACTTTAATACTTGTCAATTAGAGGCAAATTATGCGCAAAAAGGCCATTATCATAATAATAACATTAGGCTTCCTAATGATAGGCTATAAATACATTTATAAGGATCACAGGGATATTTCAAAGGAAAAGCCTGATTTCGAGATCGAGTCAGTAATTCTAGCAAAAGAGTTTGGAATGGATGTTGCACTATCTCAGCAGAAATACCTTGACAAAACGATTGCGGTTTCAGGAATAATTACTGAACTAAATGAAACTGACATTACTATTGATGATGCCGTGTTTTGCCAATTTCAGAATCGTTTTGAAAAAGCGCTAAATGTTGGAGACGAGGTAATTATAAAAGGGAGATGTATAGGATTTGACGACCTTCTGGAGCAAGTAAAATTGACTGAATGCTTTTTAATAAGTGATTAATTTAGTATTTTTAAAAAAAGAAATTATGAAAACAAGACTACTACTTACATTTTTTTTATTCTCAATTTGCCTGATATATGCACAGCAAACATATACTTATACAATAAGTTGGGGATTTGGATCTAATCCTACCCAGCCAAATACGGCACCTAATTACACCCTTCGAACCATTGAAGTTGGAGATACTATAATTTGGGAGTGGGTAGGCGATGGTGGAAGCCATAATGTGGTTTCAACAGGAGGTCCTGAATCTTTTGATAGTGGTTCTACAATATCTACACCAGGGAATACTTTTTCTCATACTTTTACTTTATTAGGAGATACTTCTTTTGAATGCGAACCACATTCAGGCAATATGAATGGAATTATAACTGTGGTGCCAGAAGGAACACTTTTAAGTTCTGATAACTTTGATGATCTATCAAACTTTAAAATTACGCCAAACCCGGGAAAAGAGATTATGAATATTGAATTGCCTAATAATGTCCAGAATGCTAGATTACAAGTATTCGATGTATTAGGAAAGCAGATCATCAACCAAGAAATCTCTGGCCTAGAATCTAATTTAAGAGTTGCAGAATGGAACAAAGGGGTATACATTGTACGAGTTATAACGGGAGAACAATCGCAGACCAAACGGTTTATTAAGCAATGATTAAATTTCAGACTGAAAATTAAAGCTCTCAATCTTTGAGGGCTTTTTTATTACATTTATATCTAATATTAATACCAACGGTAATGAAAACTATATTCATTTTCCTCTTATTTCCAGTTATGTTTTATGCTCAAGATGACCTTCTTTCAGAAATCGATTCTGATATTGTTGAGGATGATTTTGCTTCAGCAACCTTCAAAGGTCTGAAGATCGTGAATTTTGAATCCACTAAACTTGTTGCCAAGAAAGAACTCACTTTTGTTGTAGCCCATAGATTTGGAAGCTTGGAGCGAGGCCTCGATAATTTCTTTGGCCTCGATGAGGCTGTAACACGATTGAACTTTGTCTATGGTATTTCTGATGGATTGAATATTTCGGTATCACGAAGTTCTTTTCAGAAAATCTATAATCTTGCTATTAAGTATAGATTAATAAGACAACAAAGCAATGGATTTCCTTTTACAGTGGTCGGAAATAATGAAATTAACATAAACACAGGCTTAGACAAAGATAATTTACCTAAACTCGAATTCGACAATAGATTAGGCTATACATCACAATTATTGATTTCCAGGAAATTTGACAAAAACCTTTCACTACAATTAGCACCAACATTTTTTCACGATAATTATGTTGCAATTGATGAACAAGACAATTCGCAATTCGCAGTTGGGATTGGAGGAAGGTATAAACTTGGACCGAGATGGTCTTTGAACATGGATTATGGCTTACATTTAAATCGAGCTGACAGTTCACCTTTCAAAAACCCACTTTCTATTGGTATAGACCTTGAAACAGGTGGACATGTGTTCCAAATGCATTTTACTAATGCTCAACCAATGAATACAAATGGATTTTTGGGACAGGGTAGTGGAGATTGGACCGAAGGAGATATATATTTCGGATTTAATTTAAGCAGACGATTCTAGATGTCTATTCGTACACGATAATCCTTAAGGTCTTCCAGGTAATTAACGTGAGAGAAATCCTTTCTGTCAAATTCTCTTTGTCGCTCGATCTTGGTCTCAATGCGTTTAAGGGCTTTTAGGAATCGTTTAACTTCAATTTCGTTGTCCACGATCAGTCCGGGGACTTCTGTGTTCCTGCCTTTTTCGTCTTTTGCTACCATTGTGAAATAGGATGAATTACAATGCTTCTTTTTGCCCGATTGAATATTTTCAGCTTCAACCCTTATACCTACTACCATTGATGTCCTTCCGACATAATTAATTGACGCTTTCATACTTACCAATTCACCAACTTCAATGGAATTTAAGAAGTCAACTGTGTCAACAGAGGCAGTAACACAATAGGTGCCTGAATGCTTGGAGGCACATGCAAAAGCAATCTGATCCATAAGGTTCAGGATATACCCACCATGTATTTTACCACTGAAATTCGAAAATGAAGGAAGCATCAACTGAGAAATAGTAATGCGGGTAGACTCAACAGATTTATAAGTCAATTCTTTATTCTTCACCATTCTCTTCAGCTCGTTTTAAAATGGATTCTGGCAGTTGTTTTTTAGCCTTGGCTCCTAATTTCTTAAGTTTCTGAACACTTGTTATCAGGTTGCCTCTTCCTTCAACTAGTTTGTTCATGGCCGATGAATAGTCAGTTTTCGCCGCATCAATTTTCTTGCCAACACCTGTTAAATCGTTAACCAATCCTTCAAACTTATCATAAAGGGCTCCAGCTTGTCTTGCAATTTCGATGGCATTCTGCTGTTGTTTCTCATTATTCCACATAGAGTCTATGGTCCGAAGAGTAGCCAAAAGGGTAGAAGGAGTCACAATGACAATGTTCTTTTCAAATGCCTTATTGTAAATACTGTTTTCTTCATTGATCGCAATTGCAAAAGCAGGTTCTATTGGCACGAACATCAAGACAAAATCCGGAGATTCAATGTCATAGAGGTCCTGATAGTTTTTATCCGACAATTGATCAACATGTTTTTTTATGGAATTGATGTGAGCTTTTAGATAGACCTCTCTTACGTCGTCTTCTGCGTTTACGAGTCGTTCATAGTCGGTCAATGACACCTTGGAGTCAATTATCATTCTCTTATTATCGGGCAAATGCAAAACAACATCAGGTAAGACGCGAGTCCCATCTTCCCTAGTAAAACTTTGTTGTACGAAATACTCGCGGTCTTTTTCAAGTCCGGATTTCTCCAGCACACGTTCTAAAACCAATTCACCCCAATTGCCCTGCATTTTGCTATCGCCTTTAAGTGCTTTGGTCAGATTCGTCGCTTCTTTGGCCATTTGCTGATTCAAGTCCTTAAGCCCAAGCAATTGCTCCCTTAACGCTGAATGCATGCTTATACTTTCTTTTTGTGTTTTTTCGACTTTTTCTTCAAAGGTCTTTATCTTTTCTTCTAAAGGATTTAAGATATTCTTGATGTTTTCTTTATTCTGCTCTGTGAATTTTGATGATTTCTCTTCAAGAATGGTATTTGCCAATAACTTGAATTCTTGACGTAATTGTTCTTGTCGTTCTTCTAGTTCCTTATCGCGAATCAAGTTTTGCTGCTGTAGGTTTTCAAACTCAGTGTTACGCTGAGTTAATTCTATATTTAAGCCCTCACGTTCGTCTCGAAACTTATCTCGCTCTGATTCTAGATTGAGGATTGATGTTTTAAGTTCGTTTATTGTCGAACTCATCTGATTTTGGCGTTCTTCAAGCGTGCTCTTCTCACTTTTGGCCTTCAATTTCATGAACATGACACCAAGGAAAGCTCCAAGGATACCAGAAAGACCAATAGAAAGAATAAGTATAAGGTTGTCGTTCATTTAATCAGTGTAATTAATCAAAGATACGTCATTTTTTTACCTTGAAAGAACCAGAATCCACATCAAACACAATTAGGTCTTTTGGAAACAAGTTATTGAAACTTCCTTTTGAAATATGCTCTTTAGGCGTACCTGAAATGACTTGAGCCTCCGTCATCACAATCAATTTATCACATAATTGGATAGCTAAGTCAATCTCATGCGATGAGAATAATATGGTTTTTCCAGTATCTGAAGCTAATTTTTTTAGGAGGTTCAAAATATAAGCTTTGTGATACATGTCGAGATGTGTGGTAGGTTCATCAAGTATGATCAATTGTGTATCTTGAGCTAATGCTCTTGCAATCATTACCTTTTGTAATTGCCCATCACTTAATTCATAGCATTTCTTTTCCTTTAAATTTTCAATACCAGTTTGACCAATTACTTTTTCTATGATGTTTTTATCATTTTGAGATAAGGTTCCGATCCAGTTAGTATAAGGATGTCGGCCCAAGGCTATTAGTTCGTAAACCGTTAAGTTCTTGGAAAACCCATATTCTGTCAAGACCAAGCTTAATGCCTTAGCGAGTTGAATAGAACTATGGTCTTCAATGGGCCTGTTACCAATAAAGATCTCACCCGAGATAGAAGGTTGTACTTTGGTAAGTGTACGTAGCAATGTGGATTTACCTATGCCATTTGCACCAACTAATCCTATCAGCTCACCTTTACCTAATTGAATAGTGATGTTAGACGCAATAATGCTTTCATTATTCTTGGATCGATATCCTATAGAAAGGGCATTGGTCTTTAGGACTGTATGATTAGCAGAATCTTTCATTAGAACATCATTTTTCTTTGTCGTACGAGCAACCAGATGACAACAGGCGCACCTATTATTGATGTAATAGCATTGATCGGAAGCATGTAATTGCTCATCGGTAATTGTGCGATACTATCACAAATTAGCATTACAATGGCTCCATAGAGGAAAACTGCGGGTAATAACACCTTATGATTCGAAGTCTTGAAAATCTGTCGAGTAAGATGAGGAATAGCAAGACCGATAAATGCTATAGGACCTGCAAATGCAGTAATGGTACCTGCCAGTAAACTTGTAGCAATGATGATAAACAGACGACTTCTTTGGATATTCAATCCAAGACTTTTGGCATAGTTCTCACCAAGTAAGAGCGTATTCAATTGTTTAATGGAATAAATTCCGAAAATCAATCCTATTACATAAACCAAAGTTAACACACCAAGCTGGTTCCATGATAGGTTACCAAGACTGCCAAATCCCCAAAAGATGTATTGCTGTAATTGTTCTGCAGAACTAAAGTAGGACAGTATACTTACAATTGCGGCTGTAATGCTTCCAAACATAAGACCAATGATCAATATGGCCATAGTATCCCTTACTCTAATGGAAACAGCAACCACTGCCATAAGCACCAGGAGGCTGCCAAGACTTGCCGCGATTACCAAACTCCAAGGTGTCATCAACATCGTGCCGACTAGACCTCCAAAAATCGATGCTCCCATTATTATCAGTGCGACGCCAAGGCTTGCGCCCGAGCTAATACCTAGGACAAATGGCCCAGCCAAAGGATTCCTGAACAAGGTTTGCATTAGTAATCCCGAAATTCCTAATCCAGAACCAACAATAATGGCAGTTATGGCTTTTGGCAACCTATAATTCTGAACAATATATTGCCAAGAGTCATTTTCGATATTGCCTCCAAGAAGACTTGAGAAAACTGATTTTAATGGAATCGAAACGCTACCAAGTCCAATATTCACAAAGAAAAATAGAAGCAATATTAGCGACAAATAAATGTATTGATTCCTATATGACCTTGATTGTTGCAATTACTTTAACTGTTTAAAGAAGTAGGTATCGTATTTGGTGAGAAGTTCTGGGTGACAGATCTTGATGATGTCCTTAAGAACAAGGTCAGGTCTAGACATTCCTTGCTCGTAGTAGAGCACACCTCCTGTTTCTCCTTTCGTTAAACTGAAGGAATACACTTTTTTGTCCTTAAATGCCTTGAACTTCGTGTAATGCGGATTGGCTTTTTCTAATTGCTCCAGAGAGGTGTAATACGAGGGACTAAACCATAGATCCGCATCTTTAGCTTTTTCGAACACACTTTCGAAACTCAAGGCCAGACTTCCAGCACCATCAGTATCACTCCATAAATAATTGGTATTGGCATCTTTTAATAATTGAGCTTCGCCACTTGAACCATTAGGCAAATACCAGACATCTTTATGCATAGCGCCACTAAGAATAGAAGGTTTGGTCTTCACTTCTAACGCAATTTGCTTAGCTTTTAAATAATTTATTTCTATGCTTTTGAAAATAGAATCCGCTTCCTGTTCCTTATCAAACAAAACCCCAAAGAACTTTATCCATTCCGCTTTTGCTAAGGCCGATGATTCTGTCCAATCACCATTATAGATTACAGGAATATTAGCATTTTGAATGACATTATAGGTCTTGTTGGCACTTTCAACACCAAATCCAATAACGACTTCTGGTTTTATATTTAACAGTACTTCCGTATTAATACCTTCATTCTTGCCTAGTTCATGCACTTTGCCATCTTCTATCCTTCTCCTTGTGCTTAAGGATGAAATATAATTAGTTCCTGGAAACCCAATGAGTTTATCATGGACGTCCAATAATTCTAATGAGGGAATATGTGTTGTCGAGGTTACCACAATTGATGCGACAGGTGTAACTATTATGCCATCGTATTGTTCGCTCATCAATGAGATCTTTGGCGCAACTTTGCGATCTACCAAGGCGTAAACAAATGTTCTGTCTGAGTTGGGCCAAGGATTGGCAATCGTCAAAGTTCTATATTCATCTTTATTAATAACTGAAAACCCTTCGGCATAAGTTAATTCTAAACTTGAATCATTTGAGACTGGATCAGAGATTTTTGGATCTTGGCTTCTTTTACATGACAGAATAAGTATCAAAGCAAGACATAGCACAGTATTTTTTAAGTTAAATAAGTGCTTAAATAACAAAAGTGACTTTTCAAAAAGGAATTGGATACTAAATTTGATCAAAATCTTTGTATATGAGAGATAATTCAAATTTAATAATATATATAGCAGCGACTATTGTTTTTATTCATTTTTTGGCAGGTTTCGTTTACCTTATCTATAAAATGAACAAGAAAAAATGATCATAGGGCTACGTGAAAGACCTATACTTGATTTCAAGGTTGTTCTTTAGAAATCCAACCTTTCGAAAAGGCTTTTTCCTTCAATATACATGATGTCCTCAAAAGGCCTGGAATCGATAGAATTTTCAATAGGTCTATAACCATCAAATACAGGTATGCTAGGTCTTCCCGACATTTGAATATCAGAAATTGCTGCTGCTAATAAGGGTTCATTTATATCTCCAAGTGTTCCAAAATTCCGCGGAGATTCTATCAATTCAATATCTGGTGTAAGACCAGTAGAGGGCACGGATGCATCATTAACATTAACCGAATTTGCGACCAAAGGTTGCATGGCATAAGTATGATTAGGATTTACATTTTCTCTTTCTAGGGTTGGAGAATCATAAACCGTGATCGAGGCTTGCGTTTTTCCTGTTGAGAAATCTCCAATTTGGACGACATCAACATATGCACTTAGACTATTTATAAGTAATTCGCTTGCAGATGCTGATCGATTTGTAGTTAGCACATATACCTTGTTTAGATTTAGACTATTCAATCCGGTACCATCAATATTATCTGTGAAATTGAAATTCCTGTTGGATGCTTGATTGTCTTCATTAAATACCAATTTTGAGAAGATCTCGCCATTGAATTGCCCAGTAACCATACTGCCGAGTAAAGACGCAGAATTCACGGATCCTCCTGGATTATATCTTAGGTCCAAGACTAAATGCTGGACATTATTTGCTTGGAATTGCGCGAATGCGGCATTAAGCTGGCTGTCGAAATTATTATTGAAGCCATTATAGACCAAATAACCTAGGTTTTCACCATCAACATCAATGATAGTTGCAAGATGTACAGGGTTTTCGTTGTATACCGCCTTAGTTAGTGAAACACTGTCCATAGATGGCACTATGCTATCATCTTCAACCTCTGGTGTACCATTATCATCATATGTAGCTAAATTCAAGGTGTATGTTTCTTGGTTCAGGAGGTCACCTAAATTTGTTTCAGTTAAAGGAGTGTCATCAACTGCGTTGAAAATCTGTCCTCGTTGGAGTCCAAGACCACTGGCTACACTATTATTAAGTACTAATTTTATGATACCAAAAACCTCAGTCGTGCTTCCAGGAACAAAGTAAAAATTGAATTCAAGACCATTACTTGTAATAACACCATCAAATTGTTGCTCCAATGCAATGTAATCATCAACTATCCAACTAAATCGATCAACTGTCTGTCTTTCATAAATAAGGCTTTCAAATAGACCTTCTGGAGTGTTATAGCTGTTTAAATAATCAGCATATTCTTGGGTATTTGCAAATCTATCGTTGGCCAGGTCTGGGATATTGCTTTTGTAGAGATAAACAGCATTCATGCCTTTCCAAACAAAGTCATTGATTTCGCTTGCAGTTATGGCGTTATCATCCTGATCCTCAAAGCAACTCGTAGTAAAACCAAAAACCACTAGCGCAAAAAGCGTAATTTTTAAAAAGCGCATAATTTTTCTTTTCTTGAATTTGTCTTGTAAACTCTAAATTTACTTACATTATTGTAAAGAAAAAATAAATTGTAACAAATTTAAATGAAGCTCGTCGTAATAGTAATCAAGCAAATTAACCTAACCGATTTTAAATGACACAGACGGAATTTTTGGATATCGTCACTCCTTTTAAGGATAAAGTATTTCGATTGGCAAAACGTTTGCTTGTGTCACGAGAAGAAGCTGAAGATGCAACGCAGGAGATTTTGATAAAGCTGTGGAATAATAAAGAAGATTTTGGTAAATACAAGAATATCGAAGCCTTCTCAATGACGATGACGAAGAACTTTTGCTTGGACAAGTTAAAATCCAAGCAAGCACAGAACTTGAAAATAGTTCATAGTAACTATCAAGATAAAAGCGTGACACTGCAAAAACAGGTGGAGCTAAATGATAGTGTTGACTGGGTTGGCAGGATAATTGAAGAACTACCAGAACAACAGAAACTGGTACTACAGCTTAGGGATATTGAACAATATGAATTCGAAGAAATTGAAAAGGTATTGAATATGAAGCCGACAGCCATAAGAGTGGCATTGTCGAGAGCTAGAAAAACGATAAGAGAAAAATTAACAAAAACACATAGTTATGGTGTTAAATGAAATAGAGAAATTACTTGAAAAGTATGATAATGGTGAAACGAGTTTGCAAGAAGAGCAACAGTTAAAAAACTATTTTTCAAAAGAAACTGTCCCTGCTCACTTGGAGTCGTACCAAACTATGTTCCAATACTTTTCAGTAACAAAGGAAGAGCAATATACCAAAGACGTTCCACTAAAAACCAAGACATATTTGTACCAGTGGATTTCTGTCGCAGCGGTAGTTGCCATTATGTTCGGAGTCTATACGCAATTCAGTGGTCCAAGTACTATTGAAGAACAATTAACGGACGAACAACTATTGGCCTATAACCAAACGGTCGAAGGGTTGCAATATTTAGGCATTGCTTTGAACAAAGGCAACGAAAAAATGAAAACCCTTAACCTTGTGGCTTCAAATTTAAATGAAGGCACAGAGAAAATGGCTCACATAGGTGAGTTTACTAAAACAACAAACAAAATTTTAAAAACAAGTAATTAACAGTTAAAACAAGAAATGATGAAAAAATTAGTTATAGTATTAGCGGTCATTTTAGCACCAATGCTTTCTTTCGGACAGAGCATGTTCGATAAGTACGAAGACATGGACGAAGTGGCATCAATTATCGTAAATAGCAAGATGTTTCAAATGCTTGCAACAATCGATGTTGATTTGGACGATCCAGAAGCACAGGAATACTTTGATATGGTAAAGAAAATTGACAATTTCAAGGTAATGACTACTGGAGATGAAGGCATCTCGGCAAATATGAAAGCAGATGTCAACAAGTACCTTAAGAATGCGAACCTTGAAGAGCTTATGCGTATCAAGGATGGCGATCAAAATGTGAAGTTCTATGTTAGGGAAGGTAAGGATGCCAATCATGTAAAAGAACTATTGATGTTCATTACAGGATTAAAAGAAGCCATGAAAGACAACGATGTTACCATTAATGGTAAAAAGCGTGAATTCGAAACGGTATTGTTGTCACTAACAGGAGATATAGATTTAAGACAAGTTTCCAAGATCACTCAGAAAATGGATATAAAAGGTGGTGAGCATCTTGACAAAGTTGGAGACAAGAAGAATTAACAATGAAATCATCGATCAAAACTATAATCACTGCTCTTGCCTTGGTTGTTACTTTTACAAGTTGCAACCAAGGCGAGACTTTACAAAGCTATTACGTAGCAAATCAGGAGACACCTGATTTTATGTCTGTAGATCTACCTACGAGCTTTGTTCAGATTGATAAGACAAATTTCACGGAAGAACAAAAGGAAGCCTATAAGTCGATCGATAAATTGAATTCTCTGCTCTTTAAGGCCAATGAGAACAATATTGATAGATATGAAGAGGAACTTTCTAAAGTTAAAACGATCTTGGCCGATGAGAAGTATCAAGAACTATTTAGGGGAAGCATGGCTGACGGCAAAGTAGTGATCAAGTACATAGGTGACGATAACTCAATAGATGAGTTGATCATATTTGCAACAGCTAAAGCCCAAGGATTCGGAATCATTCGAGTTTTGGGTGACAATATGGAACCCAATAAGATCATTACACTTGGAGATGCATTGCAGAATGCCAATTTTGAAGAAAGTGAAATGCAGGAGTTTGCGAACTTCTTTAAATTATAAAGTCAAATACTTTATGAAGAACCTGTCTATTTTGGCAGGTTTTTTTTATGCCCATCTTTATTGGCCTTGATAATATATACCACATACGCAATAAAAGAACCAATTAGCACAATTTTAGTAACAAGATTTTCCATGATCTCAAGGCTATACATGATGTCCAGAAGTCCTAAAACAAAGAACGTCATCAAAATAACTCCGGATACGATTAGCGCAGTCTTGTTTTCCATGCAATTAAATTAATGAATTTTTAAATGCCAGTATAGTTACTTGGTGTAATGGCTTTGAGCTCTTCTTTGATCTTATCTGAAACTTCTAAAGTGTCAATGAATTCTCCTATTGCAGAACCATTTATGGTCTCATTCGTTCTTGTAAGCCCTTTCAATGCTTCATAAGGATTAGGATATCCTTCACGCCGCAGAATGGTCTGAATGGCCTCGGCCACAACAGCCCAATTATTTTCAAGGTCTTTTTCGAATTTCGATTCATTAAGTAATAATTTGCTCAGGCCTTTCAATGTTGATAAGAAACCTATCAACGTGTGTCCAAATGGTACACCGACATTTCTTAAGACCGTACTGTCTGTTAAGTCACGTTGTAAGCGTGAAATAGGCAATTTAGCTGATAAATGCTCAAAGATTGCATTGGCTATTCCAAGATTCCCTTCACTATTTTCGAAATCAATTGGATTAACTTTGTGAGGCATCGCTGAGCTACCAACTTCTCCTTTCTTGATCTTTTGTTTGAAATAATCCATTGACACATAGGTCCATATATCTCGATCAAGGTCAATGAGAATGGTATTTATACGTTTTAGGCAATCAAAAAGTGCAGCCATATGATCGTAATGCTCTATTTGAGTAGTAGGGAAGGAATGTTGCAAGCCTAGCTTTTCCTGCACGAACTTACTCCCGAATTCTTTCCAATCAACAGTTGGATAGGCCACGTGATGCGCATTGAAGTTACCGGTGGCACCACCAAATTTAGCTGCACTTGGTATGTCATTCAATAAATTGAATTGTTCCTTGAGCCTTACCACAAATACTTCTATTTCTTTTCCTAATCGCGTTGGTGATGCAGGTTGACCATGTGTTCTGGCAAGCATGGGGATTGTGGCCCATTCTTCAGAAAGCTCTTCCAGTTTTTTCAAGATATTGAAGTATTCCGGAACATATACATCATTCATTGCATCCTTAATACTCAATGGAATGGCTGTATTGTTTATGTCTTGCGAAGTCAAGCCAAAATGGATGAATTCCTTGTAATTGGATAAGCCCAATTCATCGAATCTTTCCTTAATGAAATACTCAACTGCCTTAACGTCATGGTTGGTAACCGATTCTATATCCTTTATTTTTTGAGCATCATCAGAAGAGAATTCCTTATAAATAAACCTTAGTTTTTCAAAAATGACACTGTCAATGTCTTTTAATTGTGGCAAAGGCAATTCGCAAAGGGCTACGAAATACTCTATTTCAACCAAAATGCGATATTTGATGAGTGCCTCTTCAGAAAAATAAGAAGCTAATCGATCGACCTTGTTTCTATAGCGACCATCGATGGGTGAAATTGCATTGAGTTGAGATTCTGACGTCATAAAAGTGGTTATGAAATGGAAAACGCAAAGATAATTGATTTAGGTCGAAGATCGAAGCCCATGGATAGAAGTTTCAAGACTGTCTTTTGGACCCTTTTATTTTATGGAGTATATGTCTTGCTCTTGCCTTGAATCCTGAACTCTGCATTTGGAAATCACGTTCAAGAATTATTTGAAGTTCTGGATGAATCCAATCGCGCTCTTTTCCTAGAAGGTACAGCGTGTTCATAGAATAGGCCTTTGGTGCAATTTTCTGGTCGCTGATCATCCAATCAAAACAGGCTTCAATGATACGCTCTTGATGTACATGTGATAAGGCTTTCTTGATTTTATTGTCATTTTTTGCATAGAACGACTTGATCAGATACTCACATATTTTAGCCACTGGACGTACGGCTGGGTCAAGATGTACAGTCCCTATTCGGCTGGTAAAATTATCTAAATAAGGTATTATTGCTTCAATGTCGTTTCCACATGCAAATTCCAGGACCCATGCTGCTCGGTAAGAGATCTTATCATCTACCATGAACAATATGTCCAAGACTTTTGGGAAAAGGACAGGATTTTTAATGAGCATTTCGGCATATTTTTGCCGATTCTCCCTAGAATGAGTTACATAATTTAATTCCTTGTAAAGTTGTTCAGTTGTCAAAAGAATTTTGGTACTTTTATATGACCTAATGTACATAGAAATGAAGATCCTTAAAAAAATAATACTACTCCTTTTGTTAGTTTTTGTAATAGCACAATTCTTTGGCCCAGAGAAAAATGATGGCAGCTTGGAGTCCATCTCTGCATTCATCGTTGAAACGAAACCTTCTGATGAGGTAATGATTACATTAAAGACTGCTTGTTTTGATTGTCACAGCAATAGTACAAGGTATCCTTGGTACAATAATATTACTCCTGTGAATTATTGGTTGGCGGATCATGTCAAACATGGCAAAGGCCATCTTAATTTCTCAGAATGGGAAAGTTACTCCGTTAAAAAGAAAGATCATAAACTAGAAGAGGTCATTGAAATGGTTGAGAAAAAGGAAATGCCTCTTCCATCATATACTTGGACACACAAAGATGCGATTTTAACCAAAGCACAAACTGAAGCTCTCATAAATTGGGCTAAACAAACTAGAATGGGCTATCATCTACAACCCAAGCCACAATAACCATGAAATTGTTGGTAATCGGATTTATATGGCCAGAACCCAACAGTTCTGCTGCAGGAATCCGAATGATGCAATTATTACAAGCTTTTCAATCTCAAGATTATATTATCATCTTTGCAAGCTCAGCTTCGTATAGTGAACATGCTGAAGACTTAAAGGAATACGGCATAGAGACCAGAAGAATTAAACTCAATGATTCTTCATTTAACGATTTTGTTCGGCAACTTAATCCTGATATTGTTTTATTCGATAGGTTCATGACTGAAGAACAGTTTGGATGGCGCGTGGCAGAAGAATGTCCAAATGCCATGCGAATTTTAGATACTGAAGATCTACATAGCCTTCGAAAAGTCCGCCAGGAATTGCATAAAAGCAAAGAGGAATTCACAATTGATAAATGGTTAGAAGCGGACATTACAAAAAGAGAAATTGCCAGTATTTACAGATCTGACCTTACACTTGTTATTTCTGAATATGAGATTCAATTACTCATTGATGGAATTGGGATTGATGAGTCTCTTCTTCTGTATTTGCCTTTTATGTACAATACACTTACTAAAGCTGAAATCGGTGGTCTTCCTGAATTTGAAAATAGACAACATTTTGTAACCATCGGTAATTTCAGGCATGAGCCTAATTATGACTCGATTGTGTACTTAAGAAAAAGCATTTGGCCCCTAATAAAGGAACAGCTCCCAAATGCTAGAATTTATGTATATGGTTCCTATCCTATGCAGAAAATAAAACATTTGCATAGTGATGAAGATGGGTTCTTTATAAAGGGATGGGCTAAAGATGCAGACCAAGTAATGAGATCTGCCAAAGTATGCTTGACGCCTTTGCGCTTTGGGGCAGGACTGAAAGGAAAAATGGCTGTTGCCATGAGAAACGGTACGCCTGTTGTTACAACAAGAATTGGAGCTGAAGGCCTCTCAAACGATTTTGGGGGATTTATTGAAGATATACCAGACTCATTCGCAAAAAAGGCAATTGAACTATATTTAAATAGATCGGTTTGGAATGAAAAACAAAATTTAGGCTTCGAGATGATGAATTCAAGATTCGAAAAATCCCGATTTGAAAAGAAGTTAGTTGAAAAGGTGAATTTCATAAGTGGTCAATTGGTAGAGTGGCGGCTTAATAACTTCATCGGAACTATGCTCCAATTCCACACTCTTCAGAGCAATAAATACCTAAGTAAATGGATTGAAAGTAAACAAGTTAAATAGAATCAACGCACTTCGATTTACCGAATAATTATTCATAAAACATGCATTTCATCGATAATTTACATTAAAAAGGGATAAAATGCATGCATTTCATCGAAAAATGCACTAAATATTACGATAAATAGTATTCGGATTCTATATTCGTAATCCCCAAATCCCTAAACCTACTCAATATGAGACTACCTACTTGTGTCATGTTATTAGCTAGTATTGCTATGCTGACTTTATCCTGTTCTGCAGATCCCATTTCCGAAGATTTTTCAGCACCTTATGAAACTGAATTTGAGGTTCCTGCTGCTAAGACAATAGAATTAGAGATTCTTGACCTAATTAATGAGTATAGATCATCACTTGGTTTGAATTCATTGAGATCTATGGAAATAGTAAAGGCGCAGGCCTTTCTACATACTGATTATATGATAGAGCAAGATAATATCTCCCATGATTATTTTCATGCAAGAAAGGATTTCTTGATGGAAAATGCTGGAGCTCGCGAAGTTTCCGAAAATGTAGCCTATGGATACTCTTCTGCCTTATCAGTAGTGACTGCTTGGTTGGAAAGCGATTACCATAGAAATACAATAGAAGGAGATTATACCGATTTTGATATTTCAGCTGAACAAAACGAATATGGATCCTGGTATTATACGAATATTTTTATAAAGAAGTAATTCAAAGTTAAACTGAAGTACAAAAAGCTACTCGATTTCGAGTAGCTTTTTTAGTTTTTATGGTTTGTTATTATCATCAAGGAAATTATAGATTTTAACCGCTTGAATATCATTTGGATTTGTTATTCTAAAAACAGAACGCCTATTTTGATCTCTTTGATCATCTGTACAGCGGTTTAAATTTGGTCTTCGTTCATCGCAATAATTTCCGCATCTGATTAATGGTAAGCACTCTCCAAATCCTTGTCTTGTGAGCCTAGATGCATCTATTTTTCCAATATTCACTAGATAATTATAGGTAGATTCAGCTCTTTCGATGGATAAATTTTCATTGTAAGCTCTACTTCCTCTCAGGTCGGTATGAGATTCAATGGCAATCTTCATATTTTCATAATCATTCATTATCCTTACGAGCTTATCCAATTCAAGTTGTGATACTGCAGTGATAGTTGCTTTATCAAAGTCAAATAGGATTCGGTCAATCTTAATTTCAACTGGATTCAAACATAGGTCTTGATTAATTCTAAATCCATTTTCGGAGGTAGAATTAAAAACCTCCGAAGCATTAATATATTTCTCTTTAGAACCCGTGATGTTAAAGGTTTTATTACATTCAAGATTTTCAAACATATATTCTCCTTTATCATTAGAAGTCGTTCTAGCTATTTCTGTTCCTGACTCATCGACAAGTACTACAACAACGTTGGAAAGAGGTTCTGTATCTGTGATATCTGTAATATTACAACTCTTAGTTATACCACTAACGATTTGATTACATTCTTCTCCAATCACAAATGAATAAATATCATCTCCACCTATACCGCCTGCTCTATTGGATGAAAAATATCCAGACTTTCCGTCTTCATTAATAAAGAAGGCAAAATCATCTCTTAGGCTGTTGAATTTTGCTCCAAGATTTTTTCTTTCATTTACTAAGGTTTCCTTAAGAATGTCTGATTTGAAAATGTCCAATAAACCAGTTGTATGACCATCTGAAGAGAAATACAAAGTAGAATCCTTAGCAACGAAAGGAAACATTTCTCTATGAACTGTATTCACCTTGTCGCCTAAATTAATCACTGGGCCAAATTGACCATTCCCATAAATCTCCACTTTGTAAATATCCGTTTCTCCCATAGCTTCAGGATGAGGTCTGTCAGAAACAAAATACAAGGTTTTTTCATCAGGACTCAGTGCTGGATGACCAGTAGAGTGACCTTCAACATTCAAGTCAAGTTTTTCCACTTCTCTCCAAATTTTATCTACGCGTATCGCCCTATATAGATTAAGATTAGAAGTTCCTCTAACATCATGAGACCTTTCAGATTCAGCAACATCATTTCTTGTAAAATAGATGGTATTGCCATCCTTGGTTATTGCCAAAGTTCCTTCATGTTCGGAATCTAGATTTATTGAAACCGACGTAATTGGAGAAACTTCCTCAAACTTGATTTTATCATTAGAGCGTTTAATGTCTGCTTCAAGGATATTCAGGTACGGTTCTTCATTCCAAACATATTTATCAGAAGGTAAAGCCCTGGTTCGCGACGAAGAAAAATAAAGTTTATCCTTTAGTTCAAAACCACCAAAATCTGAATACTTGGTATTCAAGCTTAAATTGCGAATTTTGATTTTCTTCGCTTCCGCAGTTGTTGTATCTAATAGTTTTTCCAGATTTACAAACTCAAAATCCATTTCGCATGATGCCTCTCCTTTTTTATCCTTGAATTCTACGAGTAATTCATTGGCTTTCCGGAACTCACCCATTCCCCTTAAAGACTGGACATTTTTCCATATATAGTCTGCCTTGATGTTTGGATATTTATTGATAGCTTTCGCATACCAGAAAGATGCAGAATCGACTTGGGAATTTTTGTAATAACAATCTCCCAATCTGGATAAAACATGCAGCGTACTGTCCTGACCGGCTGTCAATGCCTCTTTATATAACTTTGCAGCGCTTTTAAAAGCAAAAGCATCAAAGGCTTCATCAGCATTTTTCAGATTCTTTTTTTGAGCAAAGGAAGCATTGCACAAAACAAGAGCGAATAAAAGTATAAGTGTTTTTTTCATGTTCTTTGGATTAAAAGTATCTAGGAGATTTTACACGTCTTGGGTCCCTCTGATTAATTTCAAACATTAAAAGAACTTCATGAGTTCCACCAAAATAAGGTCTAACATCCGATATATAATGGTCATAGGCATAACCTATTCGAAGTTGTTTAGAGATCTGGAAATCCGCTATTCCTGCAATTGCCCCTGTGTTTTCATTATATCTATAAGAGCCACCAAGCCATAATTTTTCGAATAGCAGAAAGTTGGCATTCAAGTCAACCGATATTGGCGCTCCATTTGTTGCCTTGACCAAAAAGGATGGTTTAAGTTTAACATCATTGGCCAAATCAAAGACATACCCTCCTGTTAAGTAATAACTCACTCTTTCAAGAGCCACATATTCTGCTCCGCCAGTCTCTTCAGTTAGGTTATAATCCGTATTTAATATGCGAGGAGCAGACAATCCAATGTACCATCTATCGCTATGAAGGAAAGCACCAACACCAACATTGGGATTCCATTTGTCTGCATAATTGCCAAAAAAAGGATCCGCCAATACTCGTGGGTCATCAAGAAATTGTTGATCCAAATTATAATGCGTGAACCCACCCTTGATTCCAAATGCAAGCTTCGTATATCTGCCAGTGTTAATGGTATAGGATATGTCTGCATATGCATAAAGGAAATTCTCGTAGCCTGGTGAATCGTTTATAATAGAAACACCAAGACCGATTTTCTCATTACGTAAAGGTGTATGCAACGATAACGTCTGAGTTGTCGGTCCTTTCTCAATTTCCGTCCATTGACTTCTGTGTAAGCCTACAATGCTCAAAGTTTCCCTACTTCCTGCATATGCCGGATTTATAGATATAGTATTGAACATATATTCCGTAAACTGTGGCAACTGTTGAGCATACCCAATCGAACTGATCAGGATAAGTGCTAATGTCACTATGTTGTTCTTATTAATATTCATAGGTCAAATTTTTATTCGGTTCCAATGTATAATGGACCTGTTAATGGTCTTATTCCACTATTTTCTAATACTACCACGTAATAATACGTTCCGCTAGGTACCTGATCCGCTGATCCAAGCGATGATCCATGAACGAATCCATTCCAATTGTTTTGGTAATCTCGCGATTCATATACGATTGCTCCCCATCTATTTACAATTTTGACATCAATTGTGTACCCGCATAATTCCACTCCATTGACTTCAAAATACTCATTATGTATATCTCCATTTGGAGTTAAGAATGTAGATATACTTACGTCCTCTTCGCCACATGGAAGAACAGCACATCTATTATGGATTTCAATGGTTGCATCTAAATCTATAGGACAACCTGAACCTTCTTCTGAATAATTGAATGAAATGGTTTCTGAAGCATCTGTGCCAAAAAGTTCAATTGAAAGAGGATCAAAGAAGTTTCCATTTTGAACTTCTCCTAAAGTTGAGGTTACTGTCCATGTTCCAGTTCCTTCATAAGGACCTGATAAAAGATCGAACAAGTTGAATACTTGTGACTCTATGGAATTAGACACACATAAACTAACATTATTTGTTGATACAGCAGTGTTCTCTAATGATAATTGAGCAACTATTGTAGATATATTGCCGCATTCATCAGAAATAAAATATTCAACACTTGTGGTACCATCCGTTATATTGTCAAAGTCATAGTCCGATGTAATGCTTAAATTGGCATTTGTTGTACAGCCATCACTAGCACATTGTTGTAATGCTGCAATGTTATCAAGATGCCATTGGTCAGCAATTTCCTCAGCATTTGCAGAGGTACAACTAATGGTCATATCTTCGATTTCACAGCTATCGACATTTGGTGGAGTAGTATCAACAATCGTTAATGTTACCATGGCGGATACACTATTGCCACTATCATCGGTAATAGTATAAGTAACTTCCAAAGAACCACTTGAACCACATGAAATCATGAAATTATCAAAATCATAGTCCGAGGTTACTTGGCCGCTTAGGTCCATATCACAGAAATCAAATGCACATGCTTCAAAAGCTGCAATGTTCTGGGCATCCCATTCGGTAGCTAGTAATTCATTGTTTTCTCCATCACACTCAATGGTCGTATCATTGACGTCACAACTCATTATATCTGGAGGAGTATTATCCGTAATAAGTATATAAACTGTTGCTTGGTCACAAGCCTGTGGCGTTCCATCGTCGCATACGGAGTATATGAAGCTGTCGGTCCCTGTGAATCCATCGTCAGGCGTGTAGGTGAAGGTGCCATCGTCATTGAGCACCAATGTGCCATTGTCGACATCGTCTACAGGCGTCGTGTTGACGCTCTGTGTGTCTCCCTCAGGGTCTGAATCATTAATCGAAACATCGCCTGAAATTGTGTCACAATTATTATTATAATAGGCATCATCGTTAGCGACAGTTATATTGATTCTAATGTCTTGCGTTACCGTTATCACGACTATGGCAGTATCGCAAAGCGCAGGGTCTGCATTGTCGCAAATGGTGTATTCGAAGGAGTCCTCTCCCGTGAACCCGTCCATTGGCGTATAGGTGTATTCCCCGGTGTTCGGGTCTATGTCCACGAGCACGCCTTCAGCGGTGGTGACCGTTGTTGTTGTCACGGTTATCGGGTCGCCGTCCGGGTCGAAATCATTGACCAGTACGTTGCCATCTACAGGCGTTCCCTCTTCGGTTGTCGCTGTGTCTGCATTGGCAATAGGCGCCTCGTTATCAGGTCCACCTATTGGCAGCACCTCGATGTATACGGTGGCTGTATCGCAGGCCTGTGGATTGCCATCGTCGCATACGGTGTACTCGAAGGAGTCCTCTCCTACATAGCCCATTGGCGGCGTGTATACATATTCCCCAGTGCTTGGGTCTATGTCTACGGTTACCCCTTGAGCTGTCGTTACCGTTGTCGTTGTGACTGTCTGGGTGTCTCCCTCTGGGTCTGTGTCATTGGTCAGGACATTGCCACTGACGGCCGTGTCCACGAATGTATTGTTGATGTCGTTCTCGGCATTGGTCGTGTTTCCTGTTCCACCAACTGTAATGTATACCGTTGCCTGGTCGCAAGCCTGTGGCGAGCCATCGTCGCATACGGAGTATACGAAGCTGTCGGTGCCTGTGAATCCATCATCAGGCGTGTAGGTGAAGGTACCATCGTCATTGAGTACCAAGGTGCCATTGTCAACATCGTCGACAGGCGTCGTGTTGACGCTCTGTGTGTCTCCCTCAGGGTCTGAATCGTTGTCCAGTACATTGCCTGACAGGTCAGTGCCTGGCGTTGTGTTGTAAGCATCGTCGTTGGCCGCTGTGATATTATTGTCTCCGTCTGGATCTGGCAAGACCGTTATCACGACTATGGCCGTATCGCAAAGAGCAGGGTCTGCATTGTCACAGATGGTGTATTCGAAGGAGTCCTCTCCTGTGAACCCGTCCATTGGCGTATAGGTGTATTCCCCGGTGTTCGGGTCTATGTCTACGACCACGCCTTCAGCGGTGGTGACCGTTGTTGTTGTCACGGTTATCGGGTCGCCGTCCGGATCGAAATCATTGATCAGCACGTTGCCATCTACAGGTGTTCCCTCTTCTGTGGTCGCTGTGTCTGCATTGGCAATAGGCGCCTCGTTTCCAGGTCCACCTTCTGGCAGCACCTCGATGTAAACGGTTGCCGTATCGCAGGCCTGTGGATTTCCATCGTCACAGATAGTGTACTCGAAGCTGTCTTCTCCTACATAGCCTGTTGGTGGCGTGTATACATACTCCCCAGTGCTTGGGTC